>JBDHWA010000098.1:0-7345 GCA_039809945.1 Dehalococcoidia bacterium
GACCTCGTCTGTTCCGGGAAGCTTCTGCTTGCCGCCACCGCGCAGGTCACGGGAACGCTGAAGGCAGCAGTGCTGGTGGTTGAAGAAGGCGCAACTGTTTCCGGCACTGTGGAGACTGTCGCTGCTGGCGCGACTCCATCGCGAGTGACTGCGGCAGCCGAAGCCGCGGAGCGCCCGGCGGCGCGCGAGACCGGGACTGTTTCTCGCTCCGCACGCCGCGATCTCCCGTCGTTTGCAATTGTTGCTTCCGATGGGGCCACTGCGGACCGCAATTAGTTCACTCCGAGGCACAGAGCAAGAAGAGGGAGGCCCCAATTGGGGCCTCCCTCTTTCTGTTTGGTGTGCGAAAAAGCGTCAGGAAGTCTTGAAGTAGACCGTTCCGTCGACAACCCAGGTTTCGCTTGCGCGGTTCTGGCGCTTGGCAGCACGGCTAATGCGGAGCGCGATGCCGCGTGCAGTTTCGCCGCGTCCGGGGACCAGCTTGCCGACCTTACCGGTGCCAACGGCCTCAACGAACTTCTCGTACTCACGCATGCGGGTTGCCAGCCGCCCGGTCTGGCGCGCTGGGCGCGGTGCATCGGTTTCTTTGATCACAGTAAACTCGGCCATTGAGGACCTCCAGAGAGAAATTGTCATCGCGAGCGGGGCGTGTTCGCGAGCTGTAACAATTGTGCACTGGACGGTACGGTTGCGCTACCGCTTTTCCTCAAGCCCCTTCATGCTGATACGGATGGAGTCGAGGAAGGACTCGATTTGATGCTCGAGCCGCCGCAATACTTCGAGTGAGTACTGGTCGGCATCATCCAATTGCTTGCTCGCGGCCTCAGCTGCTTCGCTCAGGTGGGCGGCAGCGGTGGCGTCTGCATCGGCGATGACCTGGCGCGCGCGGGCTTCGGAGTCCATAAGCAGCTGTTTGCTGCGTTCCTGCGCTTCCCTGGATACCGAATTCTCGTCGATCCGCCGTTCGCGCTCGGCTTCCGCACGTTCAAGTGTCGCACGGGCTGATTCATGCGCATCGGCGATGATCTGCTCGCGAGTTTCGAGAACGTGCTGCGCTTGGCGCAGGTCGGATGGCACCGCAAGGCGCATCTGGTCGATCACATCGAGCATCCGCTTACGGTCGACGACAAGGTTCCCGCCGACGGGCAGCCGGCGAGCCTGGATGACAAGTTCCTCGAGCGTATCGATGAGGTCGAGGATCTCCATGTGGGCCCCTTCCGGGCTCACCTGTTACTCCTGGCCGTACTTCTGGCGGAGAGCCGCCCACACATGCTGCGGGACGAAGTCGGAGACGTCATAGCCGAGCCTCGAAACTTCCCGGATTCGCGTGGCGCTGATCAGGAGGTGTTCCTGGCGTGCCATCAGATACACCGACTCGATATTTGGCGCCATTTTGTGGTTCATCATTGCCATGTCGAATTCGGCTTCAAAGTCGCTTACTGCGCGGATGCCGCGAACGACTGCCACGGCGCCTTTGCGCTGGGCATATTCGACCATCAGGCCGTCGAAGCCGTCGACTTCGACCGTGGGCAACCCGGCGACTGCCTGGCGAACGAGTTCGATCCGCTCGTCCCAGTCGAACAGCGAACCTTTGTCCCGGCCCTTAACGACGGCGACGACCACCCGGTCGAACAGGTGCGTCATGCGTGCGACCAGGTCCAGGTGGCCGTTCGTAACTGGGTCAAACCCGCCCGGGTAAATCGCGATCCTCATTCGGCCTCCTGGAGGGCATACAGGGCGACCGCGGTATCGCCGTACACCCTGCGGTCCAATAGCTGGAGCCGCGCTGGACGTTGCGGCGGATTGTACCGGCTCGCGTGTTCGTAGACGACCACACCGCCCGGTGTAAGAAGGCGGTCGACAGTCATGAGCGTCGGTTCCGCCGCGTCATCGCCGTACGGTGGGTCGAGGAAAATGATGTCGAACTGGCTGGTGACAGACGACAGCGCCCCAGGAAGCCGGCCTCGGAGCACGGTGGCCGAGTCGTTGAAGCCGGTCCGTGCGAGGCTCGCCAGAATGGCCGTGACCGCGCCGGGCTCGGCTTCGTAGAACGTCGCATGTGCGGCGCCGCGGCTCAGCGCCTCGATCCCGAGGGCGCCGGTCCCGGCGAAGAGGTCGAGCACGCGCGCCCCGCTGATGCGGTCACCGAGGATGTTGAAGATGGCCTCGCGGACCAGCCCGGAGGTCGGCCGGAGCCGCACGCCGCGCGGTTCGGTGAGCGGGACGCCCCGAGCACTCCCGCCGGAGATTCGAACGCCTCGGGTCGCCAAGGTCAGGGCCCTGCCGTGGGAGAGGCGGCCGGGGAACCGCTGGTCGTCTTCGCTTTGACGCTCACGTTCACCGAATTTTCGAACAGCGCCACCCCGTCGGAGAGTGTGAGGGAGATCGTGTAGCTGCCGGGCTGAGCCGGGGTGGACCAGTTTGCGGAGCTACGGCCGGTGTCCTCGATCGTCCCCTGGTTGACCTTCCACTTTGGCGCGAGGTCCTGGGCGTTCGGCTGGAGCAGAATCGGCGTGCCGCTGGTGATGAATGGGACAAGGGCGCTCCAGATGTCCCCGAGGAACGGGTCATCGGCGCCGTCCTCAATTGCGACGCCGCCAAGATGGTAGGTGCGAATGAACTCGAGCTTGAAGCCGATGCTGAAGAAGTTCTCGAGGTAGACCGTGCGGCTGCCCCCGCCCTGCGGCTGCTTGTAGCTGAAGGCCACCGTCGCCGTCTCTGGTGACCAGCGCAGGCCGGAGAGGCCCTCATCGCGGTCGATGTTTGTGCCGGCGACCTTGACGATGCTGGAGGTCACGATGTCATCCGCGTTCGCACGGACGGTAACGCGCGTGGCGATTGCCATGGCAGCGGCCAGGGACATCGTGGAGATTGATTCACCGCCCGTCTCGGTGGCGTAGGGTGAGACAGTGAGGATGAGCTTGCCGGGCTGCACCTTCGCGCTGAGGTCCGCGAGGATGTCCGGCATGGTGAGGCGGTATGTCGCCTGGTCACGGTACGGCGCGATTTTCAGAAGGTCGGCGCGTTTCCCCAGTTCGGCCCAGTCGTACGCGCCTTCATCGATCCGGTTCTGCGCCTTGATCGGGGAGGGGAGGGTCAGGGTGAGTTGTTTGCTCTGGGCATGAAGCTTGTCATAGAGCTCGCCAACAAAGAGGGTGAACGACGTGCGAGACGTGACGGGCAAGTCCATGTAGGCGATGTCGATGCCCTTCAGGTTCAACTCCGTCACCTTCTCCACGATCTTGTTGACGTGGTTCGAGCGTGAATCGGCATTCGAGAGGATGTTCTCGACAATTGCCACATCGCCACGGTTCCGGTTGTTGGCTGAGATCACGGGATAGAGTTCGAAAGAGCCATCTGTCCTCAGCGTGCTCAAATCGCCGTCAAGAGTCCCATCGGCGAGGGGCTTGAAGTCGAGGGTGTGCACGATGGTGACGTGCCCGGCAGCACCCTTCGCCAGCGGGGCGTTGTGGAGCAGGTAGGCAACCGTGTTTCCCCCGGGCGCTGTTCGCCGCATCACGGCCATGATCGCCGGGGGCGAAGTGAACGTTGCCGTGACCACTTTGCCCTGCGGTTCGAGGACGGCAGGCGTGATCGGCTCCCACGTGTGGGACTCATCGACGTACCCGAAGAAGGTCAGCGATTGGCCGTCACTGACCGGCTTCGAGAGCTTCACTGTGATTCCGAGGTTGGTGTTTCCGCTGATGGCGCCCTTGTCTTTGTTGTAGACGAAGATGCGGGACGCGAACTCATAGCCATCGAGTGCGGCGATATTGCGGTCGGAGGGGCAGTAGTAGTCGCTGCAACTCGAGCTGTTGCACATTCGCCCGGCGAGCCAGAACACGATGAGAACGATGCCGAGGCCGATGAGGCCGAGAGCCGCAAGCCGGCCGTAATTCGTGGCACGCCGGGGTCCCCCGTACAACCCTCCCCCCGAAGCACCCCAGGGCAAACGCCCCCCTCTGCGCGTCATGCGCGGGGTGCACCATCGAGGCGGGCTGCAAAGTCAGGAACGCAGGGCAAGTTGAACCTCGGCCTCGATTATCCGGCCATTGCGATTGAGGACAACCTTCACGTGGTCACCGGGTGTGAACGCCATGAGCACGTTGAGGAGCGGAGATTCGGCGTCGACGGGGTGCCCGTTGATGCCGGTGATGATGTCGCCAGGCTGGATCCCGCCACGGTCACCGGCGCCATTTGGGGAGAGCGCGAGAACGAGGGCGCCTTCGGAAACGGGCAGGCGGAACCGCGCCAGCACTTCTGGGGTAATGTCCTGGTGACTCAACTGGAGTGACGGGCGCGGGTAGAGGCCGCCACCACTGATGATTCCCGTGGCGATGGCGAGCAGCCGGTTCGCTGGCAGGGCGAAGGCGATGCCTTCGACATCAGCGCCGCCGCGGTTTACTCGCAGCACAGCTGTCGGCATGCCGACCAGTTGGCCTTCGAGGTTCACCAGCGCACCGCCGCTGTTCCCATTGTTTACGGCTGCGTCAGTCTGGATGAGGTCCTCCTGGCGGACGCCGTCGAATGTGCGGGTGCGGCGGAGGCCGCTCACGACACCCACACTGACTGAGCCGTCGAATTCGGCAAGCGGGTTGCCAATAGCGATCACTGACTCGCCCAGCTTCAGGGCGTCGGAGTCACCGAGACGCACGGGCGCGAGACCGCCCGGGGCTATTTGGAGGACGGCGACATCCGTGAACGGCGAATCGTGGCCGAGCAGGATTGCATTCCGCTCACTCCCATCGGCGAGGACCACCTTTAACGAATCAGTCCCGAGCACCACGTGGGCGTTGGTGATGATGTGCCCCTCGTGGTCAAGCACGACGCCTGAGCCGACATCCTGCTCGATGCCGCTGGCCGTCCGCCGGGTGCTTTCGATGCGGACCACTGACGGGCGGGCTGCTGCGGCTGCGTCGGCGATGGCGCTGGTTTGCTCGACAGTCACGGCGCGGGAAGGCGGCCCTGCCGGTGCTGCGGTCCCGTCACGGTCGAGGAGGGAGACGGTGAGCCCCCCGGCAACTCCGCCGAGTGCCGCGGCGATTACGGTGACTCCGGCGAGCAGGAGCCAACGAGGCTTCGCTGGCGGCGCGGCGCTTCCCGGGGGTTCTTCCTCCGCCGGCGCGGCCATGGGGACCGGCTGGTCAATGGCGCCGTACCCCGGCGGCCGCCAACGGTCATAGCCGCCAATCGGAGGCTCGTTGGCTCGAAACTCCGGCGATTGGTCCTGTCGGTCTTCAGGCAAGTCCCTGGGCCCCTCGAAGGTTTGCCGCGCCATCGGCTCCGAACGTATACTTCGGCTCGGTGACTGAGGCCATTTCTGGCCCTCGGTCGCTTTTTTTCATCGGCGCAGGCCGTAGGGTAGTGCATGACTGACAGGCCCGTTCCCCTCACGCGTGAAGGAAAAGCAAAGCTCGAACAGGAGCTCGAAGAGCTGCGCGTCCGCCGCCGCGAGGTGGCTGAGATGATTCACAACGCGCAGGAGCAGGGCACCAGCCAGAACGACGCCGAGTATGACGATGCCAAGATGGAGCAGGGCCGAGTGGAAGGCCGCATCCTCGAACTCGAGGACATCATCCGGCGGGCGCGCTTGATCGACGAAGATGGCGGCCGCGCCTCCGGGAGGATCATGATCGGCAGCGTCGCCCACCTGGACTGGGATGGGGCCGAGCGCCAGTACCAGATCGTCGGCGCACCCGAGGCTGATGCTGCCCATGGCAAGATTTCGAACGAGTCGCCCGTGGGTTCGGCCTTGCTTGGAAAGGCCGTTGGCGATGTCATCGAGATCAACGCCCCTCGGGGGCTCATCAAGGTCAAAGTGCTCAAGATCGACTGAACTCGGAATCCTGGTGGGAGTCTAAGCGAGCCGCCCACCAGGGCGGTTCGTTCGTTTCGAAGGGGGACGCGTGGACGAACTCATGGCGCTGCGGGCGGCCAAGGCCCAGGAACTGCGGGACGCAGGCGTTGACCCTTACCCTCTTCGCACGGCCCGTACCCACTCCGCGGCCGAAATAACCGGTCTCGTGGAGGCCCTCCCGGAGGGCGAGTCTGAGGTGAAGGGCGTCGAAGCCGATGTCGCCGGGCGCGTGGTTGCCAAGCGCGACATGGGCAAGGCCACCTTCATCGATCTCCAGGATGGCAGCGGCCGCGTGCAGGCGCTCTTCCGCCAGAATGCGCTCGCCGACTACGACGCGCTTCGCCTTGTCGATCTTGGCGACTTCATCGGGGTGCACGGCGTGCCGATGCGCACGCGCACCGGGCAGGCGACCGTCGGCGCGACCTCGTGGACCATGCTCACCAAGGCGCTCCATGCTCCGCCCGAGAAGTTCCATGGTCTCGCGGACCCGGAGACGCGCCAGCGGCGGCGGTACCTCGACCTGATGGCGAACGAGGAAACCCGCCGCGTCTTCACGATCCGCAGCCGGGTGATTGCCGCCATTCGCCGGTTCCTTGATGCACGCGGCTTCCTCGAAGTCGAAACACCAATCCTGCAGGAGTCCGAAAGCGGCGCCGCCGCCCGGCCGTTCTACACCCACTTCAACGCCCTCGATGAGGACCGTGTCCTGCGCATCAGCCTCGAACTCCACCTCAAACGGCTCGTGATCGGCGGGTTCGAACGCGTTTACGAAATTGGCCGGAACTTCCGCAACGAGGGGATGAGCTTCAAGCACAACCCCGAATTCACGATGATCGAGACCTACGAGGCGTACACCGACTACCTCGGAGTGGCCGAGATGGTCGAGCAGATGGTGAGCAGCGTCGCCGAGGACGTCCTGGGGACCACGAAGCTCACCTTCCGGGACATGGAGATCGACCTAAAGGCGCCGTGGCGGCGGGTGACCTTCCTCGATGCGATGAAGGAGTACGGCGGGCCAGACCTCGACGTGTTCACGACCGCAGACGCCCTCCGGGACGAGTTGCGGAAGCGTGGGGTCGATGCCCCGGCGACGGCGGGCTACGGAAAGCTGTGCGATGAGGCCATGTCGCACTACGTCGAACCGAACCTGGTCCAGCCGACATTCCTGCTCGACTACCCGGTCGAACTCTCCCCGCTGGCGAAGCGGAAGCCCGGGAACGACCGGCTGGTCGAACGGTTCGAGTGCTTCATCGCCGGGTTCGAATGCGGCAACGCCTACACCGAATTGAACGACCCAATCGAGCAGCGTGCGCGGTTCGAACAGCAGCTGGCGCTGAAGGAAGCCGGGGACGACGAAGTGGAACTGGTGGATGAGGATTTCCTCTTCGCGCTCGAACACGGCATGCCCCCGACGGGCGGCTTCGGGATGGGGATCGACCGGTTGATTATGCTGCTCACCGGCCAGCCCTCAATTCGCGAGGTCATTCT
>JBDHWA010000099.1:0-7210 GCA_039809945.1 Dehalococcoidia bacterium
TCCGGGTTGCCGAGCAGCACTTCGATCTTCTCGGCGAACGGGCCCGGGCAGCGCCACGGGATGAGGTAGCCAGTCACACCGTCGATGACCGTCGAGACCAGCCCGCCGACGCGCGACGCCACCACCGGTGTGCCCGACGCCATCGCTTCGACGGCGACCAACCCGAAGCTTTCGTAATAGCTGGGGACCACGCAGATGTCGGCGGCGGAGTAGTACCACGGCAGGAGGCCGTGCGGCACGGCGCCCTCGAAGCGCACATTCGCGCTGATGCCGGCCGCTGCCGCCTGCGCTTCCAGTTCGGCCCGGATCTCCGCCGCTCGCTCGTCCCCGCCGACGATGAGCAGGGTGAAGTCGCGCCGTTCCAGGCCGGCCACCGCGTCCACGAGGATCTCGACGCCCTTCAGCTTCTCCAGCCGGCCCACCCAGAGCAGCACCGGCGTATCCCGGTCGAGCCGGAGCCGTTCACGCGCCGCTTCCCGGTCTCGCGGCTGGAAGAGGTCGAGGTCGATGCCGCAGGGGACAGTGTGCATCCGTCCCGGGTCGGCGGCGTAGTACCGTTCGAGCAGTTGGCGCTCGTGGTCGCTCGCGGTCACGATGGCGGTCGCCCGCCGGGCAATCGTCCGTTCGTGGCGAATGCGCACCTTCGGCTCCTGTTCGCCGAAGCGCGCCCGGTTCTTCACTTCGCCGAGGGTGTGGAACATCACGACGTGGGGCAGGTCGAGTTCCCGCGCGAGCAGCGTGCCCGCCCAGCCGCTCTGCCAGTAGTGCGAATGGATCAGGTCGTACCCCTGGGGCTGCTCCTCGATCAATCGCCGCATGTTCGCGTGGAACTCCGGCAGGTGCCCGACGATCTCCTGTTTCTCGATCGGTTCCGCCGGCCCCGCGTCGATACGCACCAGGCGCAGGCCGTCCGCGATCTCCTCGACGTGCGGGAGGTCGCCGTCCCGGCGCGTGAAGATGTCGACCTCGTAACCGAGGCGAGCAAGCTCTCGCGAGAGTTCGAGCACGTAGATGTTCATGCCGCCGGTCTCGCGGCCGCCGAGCGGCGCGAGCGGGCTGGTGTGGGCCGAAACCTGGGCGATGCGCATGCCTGTCTGCTGACTCCGAATCAGGCCCGCAGGGAGCGGGGCCTTCCATTGTGCGGTATTCGCGGCTGACCTGCGCGGGTCAGGCCGGTTTGGTCGCCTTGACCGAATACATCAGCGGGCACAGTTCCCGTTGCGCTTCGGGCAGCTGCCACTGCGTCCGGCGGACGTGCCGTGCGCCGTCCGCGTGGTTGCTGTCGTCCACGGGGACCATCCACGGCAGCGCCTGCCAGGCGACCTCGCGGTGCTCGTGCAGGAAGTCGATACGCAGACCGGCATCGATCAGCGCCGTGACGATCTCCCCGATGCCGTGATTCCACTCGTATGTCCGCCGCGCCTTGAGCGCCGGGCCGTCGACGTAGGTGAACTCAGATTCGAACTCGGACGGCCGCACGGACTCGAAGTACGGTTCGGCCAGCACCAGCGCCTGGTTCTCCACTTCGTAATCCAGTGACCAGAGCACCGGGTGTCCTTCGTACAGGTAGAGGAACCCGCCCGGCTTGAGGAACCCGGCGACGATCCGGGCCCAGCCCCGGATATCGTGCAGCCAGCAGAGCGCCCCAATGCCCGTGTACACGATATCGAACTGCCCGCTGATGGCTGCTGGCGCGTCGTACACGTTCGCCTGCACGAAGCGGGCGCTCTCGACGCCGATCTCGGCCGCCAGCTGGCGTGCGCGTTCCACCGCTTCGCCCGAGAAGTCGAGACCGGTGACGGTTGCCCCCAGGCGGGCCCAACTCAGTGTGTCCATGCCGAAGTGGCACTGCAGGTGGAGGAGCGTCTTGCCGGTCACATCCCCCACTTCGGTGACTTCGAGCGGGTAGAGCGACCGCTCGCCGCGGAGGAATCCCGGCACGTCGTACCCCTTCGACGCTGCGTGGATGCCAACCGATTCGTCCCAGCGGGCGCGGTTGGTCGCGTAGAAATGTTCGTGTTGGCTGTCCATGAAGGGTCATTGTGGCGCGGCTGCGTTCGCGGCGTCGTCATCCATTCGGCCGATAATCGCGTGCATCGCTTAGGATGGCTGAGTGAAGCCATTCCGCATCGCCGTCTGCCAGTTGCGCGCTCACGGCATCGAAGCCGCCGAAGAGAACCTCCAGGCCATCCTCGAGGCGCTCGATGACGCCGGCGACGCAGGCGCCCAACTCGCGGTCCTGCCCGAATGTTCCTACCCGGCCTACTACCTGCGCGGCCGCGATGCCTGGGAACGTGAGGGCGTGCGCGACTACTTCGAGTTCCTCAGCCTGCTCTCCCACGCCGCCGAACGGCACGGCTACTGGCTCGCTGCCGGCGTGGCCCGCGCGACTGACGCCGGTGAGCTTCGCAACAGCGCCATGCTCTTCGGCCCGGACGGCGAACCTCACGGCCACTACGACAAGAGCTTCCTCTGGCACTTCGATGCTGACTGGTTCACCCCCGGCGACTCGTTCCCGGTGTGGGACATGGGTTTCGCAAAGGTCGGCGCCCTGATCTGCGCTGACGGCCGCATGCCGGAAATTGCGCGCTCCCTCGCCCTCGGCGGCGCCGAAGTCATCATCGACCTGACCGCATGGGTCTCCTCCGGCCGCGATCCAGGTGCGCTCACGAACCCCCAGGTGGAGTACTTCATGCCGGTGCGGGCCATGGAAAACGGCGCCTGGATCGCCGCCGCCGATAAGTGGGGCGAAGAAGCCGGGAGCATCGTCTACGCCGGCCGTTCGTGTGTGATCGACCCCAGTGGTGAGGTCGCTGCCATCGCTCCGAGCGAAGGCAGCACCGTGCTCATCTGCGACCTCGAACCGCGCCCGGTCGAACTGGTCCCGCGGCGTCCACACCTCTACTCACGCCTGGCCGAAGACACCGCGGCGCTTCCCATCGCGCCGCTGATGACCGAACCGCTGCAGCCGGAGCACCTGAACCGGCGCGTCACCGTCGTGCCCTCGCCTGCGGAAAGTTTCGACGCAGCCGCGATCGCCGAGCGCTACCGCGACCTTCGCGCCCAGACCACGGACATGGTCGTGTTCGGCGGCGTCGATGGCCCCGAAGGCTGGCAGGTCGGCCTCCCGGAACTTGAAGCGGTCGTGAAAGAAGTTGGCGGCGCGCTGGTCGTCGCCGTCGCTACCACCAGTTGCGACGCCGGGCAGTCGGCCGTCCTGATCACGCCGGAACGCACCTTCGAACACGTTGCGACCCATGGCCGCGGCATCCAGCTTGGGGAGATGGAGTCGCCGGTTGTCGAGACCCCGTTCGGGAATGTCGCCCTGCTGTGCGGAGACGAAGGCCTCGTGCCGGAGGTCGCCCGCAGCCTGATGCTCGCAGGCGCGGACGTCATCGCCTGGCCCGCCTTCCAGGAACAGCCGCTGCAGGGCAGCATCGTGCGCACGCGCGCCGATGAGAACCGGGTCTTCGTGGCGGCGGCATGGGCCGGCGGCGCGATGGTTGCTGCGCCCGCCGGCTCTCCGCTCGCCGTCACCCCGGCAGGTTCGCAGGCGGCGATGACCGCGCCGGTCAGCCTTGCGGCCTCGCGGTCGAAGGATATGGCGCCCGGCACGAACGTGGTCCTTAACCGCCAGCCGAAGGCCTACAGCGCGCTCACCCGGCCCGCGAAGTAGCTATTCGAACTGCGCGGCCAGCGCGAGCACGTTCTCGACGTACTGGTGGGTGTCTTCGTACATCCCGTTGATTTCGATGCTGCGCCAGCCCTGGTAGTAGTAAGCCAGTGCGAGTTCGACGTCCCAGTTCGCCTGGATCAGCATGTGGGCGAAGACCGCCGTCCCCAGGCGGGCATTATCAACCGTGCTGTAGCGCCAGTTCTGCGCGTCCGGCGCGAGGTATTCCAGCCCCCATTCCGCGGTCGAAGGCATCAGCTGCATCACGCCCATCGCGCCGGTCCAGCTCACCATCGACTGGTTCCAGCCGCTTTCCAGCCATGCCAGCCCGAGGATGAGCGACTGCGATACGCCGAACTCCCGCGCCGCCGCGCGCAGCGCCATTTCCGTGTCTGCCCGGCTGAGCGGAGCGGGGACGGCCTGCGGCGCCGGCAGTGTAAGCGCCTGCCCGGCGTACACGTAGTCCGCGTTTTCGATGCCGTTCGCCGCCATCAGCTGGTCGATGCTCACGCCGTACTGGTCGGCGATGCCGGAGAGCGTCTCGCCGGGAGCGACGGTGTGAGTGCGCCCGGACGGCGCAGCAACGGCGGGGCCGCCCTCGCCGATGCGGAGGGTTTGCCCGGCGAAGATTCGGTCAGGGTTGGTGATGCCGTTCTGGGCGGCTAACTCCTCGAGGCTGATTCCATAGGCATCTGCGATCGAGGACAGCGTTTCGCCCTCCTCAATGGTGTGCATGCGGGCGAAGGCGACAGTTACGGGCAGCGCAGCGGCAAGCACCAACGCCGCGAACATGCCGCGGCGAAGCGCTCCACCAGCTGCCAGGCGGGGGTCTGGCAACATAGGGCGTTGATAATCGTCGATCATTATCGTCAAGCGCAAGTGGTGGCGAACCTGCCTGCCGCCGCCGGGCGCGCGGATGACGGTCAGGACGCCGCTGAGCCGTGCTCCTGGCGGTGCGGGATCCGGAGGGTGATGTGCGTGCCCGCGCCCGGCGAACTCTGGATTTCGAAGGTGCCGCCGATGTCGCGCGCCCGTTCCTGCATCGAACGCAGCCCGAGGTGTCCCGGGAACTCGCCGCCGGGGTCGAACCCCTGGCCGTCGTCTTCCACTTCGAGCCGCACTTCGTCGGGTTCGTGGGCCAGCGTCACGCGGATGTTCGAAGCGCGCGCGTGCTTCACCGTGTTATGCATCGACTCCTGCGCGATGCGGTAGAGCGCTTCCTTCACGTCCAGCGAGATATCTGGCTCGTCCGCGAGGTGCGCGGTCACCTTCACGCCGTAGCGTGCCTGGGTTGCCGCCACCTGCCGCCCAATGGCGGCGACGAGACCCTCGGTTGCGATGGACTCCGGCCGCAGTTCGAAGATGAGGGCGCGCATCTCGGTCAGACCCGCTTCGGCCAGCGAAAGCACGTAGTCCAGCGGCTCGATCACGTTCGCCGGGCCGTCATCGCCGATGCGGCGGCGGGCCGTGCGAGCGCCCAGCGCAATGCCGTAGAGCGCCTGGCTGACCGAGTCGTGCAGTTCGCGCGCCAGCCGCTGCCGCTCTTCGAGCGCGGCCGCTGCCGAAGCACGGCGGTAGAGGCGCGCATTCTCGATGACAAGTGCGGTCTGGTCGGCGACCGCCTCGACGAACTTGCGCTCCTCCTGATCCGGGTCGACGTTGACGGCGTACCCCAGCAGCAGAACTCCGAGGGCCTTGCTGCCATAAATCACCGGCGTGAGCAGGATCGAATCCCACGACTGGTTCTGGAGGAGCGGGCTGACCGGCGCGTAGCGAGGGTCGTTGATTCGCTGGCGGCGGAGGTCCGCGTGGTAGATGGTCTGCATGTCGCGCATCGCGGCCCGGGCCGTGGAGCCGCCGCCCGACCGGTAGGAGTCCTCGAGCGCTTCCGCGAAGCCTTCCGGCAGCCGCGCCGTCCCCACCACCCGCAGCACCGCGTCCGGGGAGTCGCCGGTGATCACGACCGCCGCCTTTGCCGAAGTGGCGCGGACCACCTGCTCGGCTACGCGATCCATCAGTTCCTCCAGTTCCACTTCCAGCGAGAAGTTGGAGGCTATGAGCGTCAGCGCTTCGAGCTGCTTCACCCGCTTCTCGGTCTGCGCGAACAGGAATGCGTTTTCGATCGCCGTTGCGGCCTGCCGTGCCATCGCCCCGATGAGGCTGACTTCGCGGTCATCCGGTGCGTGGCCACGCAGGTAGAAGGTCTCGATGGTGCCGAGATCCCGGTCGCCGTAGCGCATCGGGACGATGACCACGGCTTCCCAGTCGTGCCCTGCCATCAGCTCCGCCAGGGGCGCGAACAGAGGCTGGCCGTTCATTTCCACGGTGAGGTCCTTGATCACGAACGGCTCGCCCGAGCGCAGGGCCCGCCGGTTGGGCCGCGGCGCGCCCTGCAGGATGGCCGCGTCCACGAGTTCGAGGAAGCCGTCCGGGAGGCCGTACCCACCGCCGAGGAGCAGGTTCCCATCGCTGTCGACTGTACTCACCGATGCCGCTACCGCCGTCGTCGATTCAACCACGCGCTGGGCGACGGAATTCAGCGTCCCCGTAATCGATTGTTCGAGGTCGAGCGTGGTGGCGATGCGTGAGAGCGCGGTCATCTCGCTCGTCCGGCGCTCCGATTCGGCGAACAGGCGGGCGTTTTCGAGGGCTGTCGCGGCCTGGTTCGCGATCGCCTGGACGAGGTCGGCGTCCGCCTCGGTGAACGCGTTCTCGCGGTGCGATGTCAGCGCAATCTGCCCGATGAGGCGGCCCTGCCGCTGCATCGCGGCGCCAAGGAACGAGGTCACCCCGATGAATGCAGTGTCCAGGTACTCTTCGATCTGTGTGCGGAATGCCCGGGCTACCGCAGAGTCCCCGTGGATATCCCCAACGAGGAGCGGCCGGACACGCCCGCTTTCCACCATCTGCTGCAGCCCGGCGGCCGGGAATCGCTTGCCCACCAGCTCTCCCGAGCGGAAGGCACGATTCGCCTGCACTTCGAGCATCCCGTCTTCGAGCACAAGGATGGACGCCCCTTCGAAGTGAACGACGCCGTCCACCTGGTC
Organism: Dehalococcoidia bacterium; assembly: GCA_039809945.1. Taxonomy (GTDB): domain Bacteria; phylum Chloroflexota; class Dehalococcoidia; order Tepidiformales; family Tepidiformaceae; genus Amarobacter. The sequence goes on from JBDHWA010000099.1 coordinate 6,721, forward strand.
CAGGATCATCTCGAACATCTCCTGGGTGTTCAGCGTCGAGGAAGTGCTGGTCGAGACCTGGAGCATGAGCGACAGCTCACGGGTGCGCTCCTCCACACGCCGCTCGAGCACCTGCTGGTGTGAGACCTCCTCGGTGACGTCGCGAACGACCGTCAGGACGTGCGGCTCGCCGAAGTACACGGCCGCCGTCGCGTAGATATCGGAGATGAACGTCGAGCCGTCTTTCCTCCGGCTCACCGCGCGCGTGCGGAATTGCTCGCCCCGGGCGATCAGGTCGAGGAACTCCTTCCGCCGCCCGGTGTACGGGGCCTCTACGAGTTCCTGGGGTTCGAGCGCATACAGCTCGCGCAGGTTGTAGCCGTACATCCGCTGTGCTGCCAGGTTTGCATCGACGATCAGGTCTTCCATGTCCGAAAGGAAGATCGCGTCACTCACCGACTGGAAGATCTGGCGGGTGCTCTCCTCGCGTTCCGCCAGTGAGCGGGCGGTC
>JBDHWA010000100.1:0-7207 GCA_039809945.1 Dehalococcoidia bacterium
TCAGCTTCGGCGGCGGAAACGACCGCCAGGTCCCGCCGGGGCAGGGCCGCAAAGGGATGCTCGGCCTCCTCCGCGTCATCCGCGAACAGCCAGCCTATGAAGGCGGCGGGCCGACGTCGCTCGGCGACGCGCTGCATGCGCTGGGGCGCCGCGCGGGCCGTTCGCGGCTCGTCGTCGTGGTCTCGGATTTCCGCGGGCCACGGGACTGGCCGAACGCGCTCATCGAACTGTGCGCGCGCCACGCCGTCCTCGCCGTCGAGGTGCGTGACCCGCGCGAGCAGGAGATCCCGGACGTCGGCGAACTCTGGCTGGTCGACCCGGAAACGGGCCGCCAACTGCGCGTCGACACCCGTTCGAAGCGGCTGCGCGAGCGGTTCGCCGCTGCGGCGGCGGCTGAACGCGCCGAAGTCGCCTCGCTGATCGCGCGGGCCGGCGCCCAGCACGTCGTCCTCTCGACGAAGGGCGACTGGCTGCGCACACTGGCCGCCTTCCTCAACACCCAGGGGGTGCGGCGATGAGTTTCGCCTGGCCACTGGCCCTGCTCAGCCTCGTCCTCGTCCCGCTGGCGGTGGCCGCGTACCTCTGGGCGCAAAGCCGCCGCCCGAAGTACGCGGCGCGCTTCACGAACCTGGACCTGCTCGCCAACGTCGTCGATGGTTCGCCCGGGTGGCGGCGGCACATCCCGGCAGTCCTGGGGCTGCTGGCGCTCACCTCGCTGCTGGTCGCGCTCGCGCGGCCCGAATTCGTCCACAAGGTGCCGAAGCAGGAAGCCACCGTCGTCCTCGTCACCGACGTCTCGGGTTCGATGACGGCGACCGACATCCAGCCGACTCGGATGGACGCGGCCAAGACGGCCGCCCACACCCTCGTCGAAACCCTCCCGAAAGGGTTCCGACTTTCCCTCGTGAGCTTCTCCGCGGGCGTCCGCACGGTCGTCGCGCCCACGACGGATCGCGACCTGATGAACGCCGCCATCGACAGCCTGACGCCGACCGGCGGGACGGCGATGGGCGACGGCATCGTCGAGGGCATCGCCGCTTCGAAGCTTTCGACCATCGACGCGAAGGGCCAGCCCGCGGCTTCGCCGACCCCGGCGGCCACGGCCAACGGCGAACCGCCGAAGGACCCACCGGTCATCATGATCCTGCTGTCCGATGGCGCGAACACGCTCGGCCAGACGGACCCGCTGGACGCGGCTGACCAGGCCCAGGTCGAGGGCATCCCCATCTTCACCATCGCGCTCGGCACGCAGCAGGGCGTCGCCATCGTGACCGACAGCCAGGGCCGCCAGCGGCGGGTCAACGTCCCGCCGGACGAAGAAACGTTGCGGGAGATCTCGGACATCACGGGCGGGAAGTTCTTCTCCGCGCCCTCGGCCAAAGACCTGCAGTCCATCTACGACGAACTCGGCTCGAAAATCGGCTACGACAAGACGACCTCGGAAGCGACGGTAGGGTTCGCCGGGTTCGGCGCGCTGGCCATCCTCGCCGCGGGCGCGCTCAGCCTGCTCTGGTTCAACCGCTTCCCCTAACCCGTGGGCGCGGCGAGTTCGAAACACAGGAAAGGGGCCGGCAGTTCGCCGGCCCCTTTCTCTTTGGGTCGAATTTCCGCGGTCAGGCCCGGGTCTGTTCGCGGCGGCGGCGCTTCGTGACGGCGGCGGCGCCAAGGCCGGCGATGGTGGACGCACCGCCGAGACCAAGGACGAGGAAGCCAGCGCTCACGCCGGCGCCGTCGCCTTCTTCGGCGTCAACGACGTTGCTGCTCTCCGGGACCGCTGCGGCCTTCGGCGCTGCGTTGTCCTGGGCGATGAGGCTCACGTTGTCGAAGGCGACGACGTGCTTCGCGGTGATGCGCTCCATGCCCACCGGGTCCTTCACGGCCGAGAGGCGGACGCGGACGGCGGCGGCGCTTGCGGGGGCCTTCGAGACCATGCTGAGGCGCTGGACCTGGCCGCGTTCGGCAGCGGTCTTCCCGGCGATGAGATGCTGCACGCCTTCGCGCAGGCTGTCGCCGGAGCAGTCGGCAGTCGGGTAGTAGATGAGGCTGATCCCGGCGCCCGAATCGGCAGGGGCGCTCGAGGGCACGAGGTAGTCGGCTTCGGCGGCGTACTGGGTCCCGCCCTGGACCGGCGCGCAGTACCAGCCGCTGTAGAACGAGGCGGCGCTGCCAGTGTAGTCGTTTGTGACCTCCATCCGGCCCTGGGATGCGGTTGGGTTGCCGCTGAGCGACTCCCACCCGGCGACCCCGTTGTCGAAGGTCCCGTTGCTGACGAGGTTGGCGGATACGGCAGCGGCCGGGACGAGGCCGATAGCGGGGAGCGCCAGCGCTGCTGCCAGGGTGATGAGCTTGATGCGGTTCTTCGTGATGTTCATGTTCGTTCGGTCTCCTTGTTTCCGTGGATGGCCGGGGCAGCGCGGCTTTCAGGTGTATTGCACAGCCCCGGTTGGGCCGGTGAGCCACCCGGCCGGGGGGTGCGGGCTCACTCGTTCGAGTGACTGCGCCGCCTATCTGTGACGGCCTTCACATCCAGGCGGCCGCGTGCGGCCGGGCAGGGCGAGGCTGCAACCGGCGGGTTTGGCCGGTTGCAGCCGGGATTTCGTGGAAGACGGTGACGCCTAGTCGAGCGGCTCCTCGCCCCGGCGGCGGCGGGCGATGGCGGCGAGGCTCATGCCGACGGCAGCGAAAGCGCCGCCCGCAGCGAGGAAGATGATGCCGAGCCCGAGGCCGATGCTGCCGCCGTCCTCATCCGCGGCCTCGACGTTGTGGTTCACAGGGGAGCCACTGGGGCCGCTTTCCGATCCGGGCTTGCCGGGCTGGCCCTGTGGGATGACATCGACCGGGTGGTTGCCGGTGTTCGGCGCAGCAGGCGTGGCCTCCGGGCCAGCTGGGGCGTCAGCCGAGTTCGAAGGCGCGTCGCCGGGGTCGGACGGTGGCTGCGTCGGGTCCGGGTTTGCCGACAGGTCGTCGGGGTTCGAAGGCGGCTGCGTCGGTTCCGGCTCCGCCGACAGGTCATCCGGGTTCGACGGCGGCTGGGGCGGCGTCGGGTCCGCGGCGATGTCATCCGGGCCCTTCGGCTGCGTCGGAGTGGCGGTCGGGAGCACGATGATGATCTGTTCCGCGCGCATGCTCACGTTGTCGAAGTAGACCTTGTGCTCGGCCGCGATGGATCCGCCGCCCTGGGGCTCCTTGAAGGCCGTCGCCCGAACGCGGACCGACTTCGCACCGGCGGGAGCGGTGGATTCGAAGCTGAAGTGCTGCCAGTTGCCACGCTGGAGGGCCACCTTGCCTCCGCTCTGGTAGCCGCCGCCGGTCACCATGTTCGGGCCGGAGCAGTTCGCGCTCTCGTAGTAGTGGAGGGCGAGGCTGGCGCCGGCGTTCTTCGGGGCGTCTTCCGGCACCCAGTAGTCGGCCTCGACGGTGTATTCCTTGCCAGCCTTCACGCCGACGCAGGTCCAACCGCTGTAGGAGGAGTTCCCGGCGCCCGCGTAGTCGTTCGTGATCTGCATCGTCGACTTGTAGAGCGTGGGGTGCCCGCCGTAGTTGTCCCAGCCGGCGACGCTGTTATCGAACGTCCCGTTGAGGATGAGGTTGCTGCCGGCAGCGCCCGCGCCCACAGCGCCGATGGCCGGGATGGCGAGCGCTGCGCCCAGCGCGAGGAGTTTGATGCGATTCATGGTCTCTTCTCCCAGAGGGGTTCTGGGGAAAAGACCGGCGGGCGCGGGAATCCTTACGCGGCTTCTGTGATGTGCTTCACAGAGGCCAGAACGCCCCTACTTCGCCCAGGAGATGGCCTGGCGCGGGCAGAGGCGGATGGCCCGGTCCACCTTGTCCTTCAGCGAGTCCGGCACGTCATCCACGAGGACGACGCTCACGTCGTCGGGGCCGAGCTTGAAGACTTCGGGGGCGGTCAGTTCGCACTTGCCATGGCCTTCGCACATGTCCGGGTTCACAACAACTTTCACAGCGCTACCTCGCAGGGGCCACGAAGAACTGGGCTGGCGCCCGGGGCCGCGAAAAAAGGATACATGGACACGCCGCCCAACGGGGAGGGACGTGCGAACGCCCCGCTGCTGCTACGTTTACCGCGTGGCCGCGGACACTGACATCGATGCATGGCTGGAAGGCGAGGGCATCGTCGAGCGCGCCAGCCGGGTGGAGGCGATGGTGGTGCTCGCCGCCGCCGGGCTCACCCGCGCAGGCAAGCAACGGATGGCCAATCACAAGCTCGAAGCCGCCCGCCGGGCGCTCTGGGCCGGGGTCACACCGGTCTGCGCCGATGCGGCCTGCCGGGCTGCCGCCGGACGCCCGGCGCTGCCAATGGTCACCACCACGCGCGAGCGCTGCAGCATCTGCGGCGGTTCGAACACGAAGCGGGCGGTGAAGACGATGGTCGACGCCTGCCGCAAGGCGGGGCTCAAGCGGGTGCTCGTCCTCGGCGGTTCGAAGGCGGCGCACACCGAGATCCGAGACGCGCTGGCCGGCTCGCGCCTCGAGGTCCGGATGATCCACGGCCTCGACGGCAGCCCTTCGAGCAAGGCGGCACTGCCGGACCTGGAGTGGGCCCAACTGCTGGTGGTCTGGGCATCGACGGCGTTGCCGCACCGGGTGTCGCAGGCCTACACGGAGCAGCGCCCGCGAGACCTGCCCCAGGTCACCCTCGCCCGCCGGAGCGTCGAGGCGCTTTGCATGGAGATCACACGTTTCGCCTCGGGTGATCCGCTGCGTTAAGCAAAGTAACGACCACCTGAAGTCCCCTGCCGAAACTGCTAGAATCCCACGGCAGTTTCGAAGCACCGGAGGCCACAGTGGAAGTTCCCCTGTTGATCAACGATTTCCTGCGCCGCTCGGCAAAGATCTACCCGAATAAGGAAGCGATCGTCGATGGCCCCAACCGGTTCACCTACCGCGAATACCAGGAGCGCTGCAACCAGCTCGGCCACGCGCTGCTCTCCCTCGGTATTCAGAAGGGGGACCGCGTCTGCATCCTCAGCCCTAACAGCCACTACTTCATGGAGAGCTACTTCGGCGTCCCCCAGATCGGCGCGATCCTCGTCCCGCTGAACTACCGCCTCGTCGCCAGCGACCACGAGTACATCATCAACCATGCAGGCGTGAAGGCCGTCCTCGTCGACTACGAGTACGCGAAGGTCATCGATGAGATCCGCCCGAACCTGAAGACGGTCGAGCACTTCATCGTCGCCGACCCACGGACGCCGCTTGAGACGCCCCGCGGCTGGACCGACTGGGACATGCTGGTAGGTTCGCAGCCGAAAACAGCGACCCCGCCGGTCGAGCAGGACGAGAACGACGTCACGTCGATCAACTACACCTCTGGGACGACGGCGCGGCCGAAGGGCGTGATGCTCACCCACCGCAACGTCTACATCAACGCCTACAACTTCATCGCCCACCTGCGCATCCAGCACGAAGACCGCGAGATGTGGACGCTGCCGATGTTCCACGCGAACGGCTGGGGCGGGCCCTTCGCCCTGACCGCCATGGGCGCCACCCACGTCGTCCTCCGCGCGGTCGTGGGCGCGGACATCTACCAGATGATCCAGGACGAGAAGATCACGTTCGCCTGCATGGCCCCGGCCGTGCTGAGCACGATCCTGAACTTCCCGGACAAGGACAAGTACACGATCACCACGCGGCCGCGCTTCGTGGTGGCCGGCGCGCCCCCGCCAGCGGCGTTCATTGAGCGACTGGAAAAGGAACTCGGCTGGGAGTTCATCGAAATCTACGGCCTGACTGAGACCTCGCCGATCCTGACCGTTTCGAGCACGGACCAGTGCCCGGACGGCGAGGACTACCAGCGCCGTTCGCGCGCCGGCGTCGAGGTTATCGGGGTCGACCTGCAGGTCCTCGATGACGATGGCAACCCGGTGCCGAAAGACAACACCACCGTGGGCGAGGTTTGCGCCCGCTCGAACGTCATCCTCAAGGGGTACTGGGAACAGCCCGAGGAGACTGCGAAGGCGATCTACGGCGGCTACTTCCACAGCGGCGACCTCGGCGTCTGGGACGAGTTCGGCAACGTCAACATCGTCGACCGGAAGAAGGACGTCATCATCTCCGGCGGCGAGAACATCTCCTCGCCGGAAGTCGAAGCTGCGCTCTACAAGCACCCGGCGGTGCTCGAATGCGCGGTCATCGGCGTGCCGAGCGAGAAGTGGGGCGAGACGCCGAAGGCGCTCATCATCCTGCGCGAAGGGATGACGGCGACGGAGGAGGAGATCATCGAGTTCAGCCGCCAGCACCTCGCGCACTTCCGCTGTCCGACGTCGGTCGACTTCGTGGAGACGCTGCCGCGCACGGTGACCGGCAAGCTCCAGAAGTTCCTCATCCGCGAGCAGTACTGGAAGGGCGTCGAACGCCGGGTGAACTGAGCCGCTGCCCGGTTCGAACACAACAAGCAGCCCGCTGGATCCAGCGGGCTGTTCTCATTGGCGAAGGGCGGCTACTTCCCCGCGGCGACGCCTCCGGCGACGGATGCTGCCGCAGCCTGGGCAGGCTGCTTCGAAGGCCGGGCGAAGAGAATCACGAACGCCGCCAGATAGGTGAGGATCGCGGTGACGGTGAACGGCACGGTGTACCCGCCCGTCTGGTCGTGCAGCCAGCCCACGCCAATCGGGCCAAGGCCGCTGCCGGCCTGCCCGGCGAGCGAGATGAGCCCGAAGATGGCGCCGAACGACACCATGCCGAAGATCTCGCCGACGATGAGCGACTGCATCATGTAGATGTTGCCGATGGTCAGGCCGAACACGAGCGTCAGCGCCCACGTCGCCGCGATGTTCTCGATGTGGATGATGAGCATGATGGCCGTGGCCTGCACCACAAAGAGGACGAACGTCAGCAGGCGCCGGTCGACCCCGTCGGCGAAAATGCCGACGATGAGCCGGGCGACGATGCTGCCGAAGGCAGTCACGCTGATGGTGAAGGCGGCTTCGTTGCGGGAACCGAGGCGCGCTTCGAGGAAGTTCACCTGGTGGATGATGTAGCCGGTCTGGGCGACCAGCACGAGCAGGAACGCCAGGAAGATCGCCCAGAACCCGACCGTCCGCATCGCCTCGGTGCGGCTCCAGGGGCGGTATTGCCCGGCCAGTTCGGTGCGGCCGGACATGGCTGCCTGGCTCCCCGGCGGGTCGCCATCGGGCTTGAGGCCCATGTGCTCGGGGTCGAACACGAGGACCATGAGGATGACCGG
>JBDHWA010000101.1:0-7189 GCA_039809945.1 Dehalococcoidia bacterium
GTCGAACCGATATGGAGCGGGAGCGACGGCTTCTCAAAGTAGAGAAAGCTCGCGTCCATCGACGTCATCCTTGTCCGAAGGCGGGTGGCAGGCATACAGGTTCTCCCGCGGGTCTTTCAGGATCCCCCGCTCTCGCGCTTAGCATAGAACGTGTCGATGATTTGCATAGTGGTACAGGCAATCCTTCGCCGGCAGGGACGCGTTAACGAAAGTTGCGAGTTACTACGGCCGCCTGTAGCGTCTGCCGGGTACGTTCGCCTGAACCTACCGCGCGGAAAGTGAGGGGAGTCACATGGGTACCGCACAGTATTCATACGCGACGGCCACTGCTGACCCGTTCGCCGAGGACCCGTCGCTCCAGGTCTCGATGACCCCCATCTGGCGCGAAAGCATGTTCCCGCTCGACTGGGTCTCGCTCCGCTCCTCCCCTGTCTACTACGGGTGCGGTATTCCTCACGGCGAAGGCGAACCCGTCGTGGTGGTCCCCGGCTTCCTCGCCAGCGACGTCTCGCTCACTGAACTCTACTGGTGGCTCAGCCGCATCGGTTACAAGCCGTACTTCTCGAACATTGGCCGCAACGCCGACTGCCCGGACCACATCGCCGGGCTCCTGCTCGAAACCATCAAGCGCGCCCACCGCGAAACCGGCCAGCGCGTCCGCGTGGTTGGCCATAGCCTCGGCGGCATGCTCGGCCGGAGCGTGGCCCTGGACTACCCGGAGCACGTGAGCCTCGTCATCTCCATGGGTTCGCCGTTCCGTGACGTTGTGAAGGCCCACCCGGTCTTGATCGCCGCTGCCTCAGCCCTTCGCGGAGTGCATGGCCGGGCGGTGGCCAGGAACGTGAAGCCCTCGTGCTTCAGCGGCCACTGCACCTGCGCCTTCGTCAAGAATATGCTCGCGCCCGAAGAGTACGAGGTGGCCCACTACGCCATCTATTCGAAGAACGACGGCGTGGTCGAATGGGAAAACTGCATCGAAGATGACCCCTCGCTCAACGACGAGGTGAACTGCACCCACATCGGCATGGCCTTCCATCCCGGTGTCTACCGGGTGCTGGCCCAGCGGCTGCGGCAGGCAGGCGTCGAGCACCACGAAGCTCCGGCATAACGTCGAACTATGATGCCCGGCACAATCTGTCCGGACATCGAACATCAGCCAGCCCTCTGACTGACATCCCAGCCGCTCGTTAAGAACGCAAAATGCCCGGCCGGTGGGCCGGGCATCTCCATGCGAGCCGGGGCGGACACCCCGGCTTCAGGCGTTTGGCGGCAGCCTAGACGGCGGCCTTTTCCTTCTTGGCCGGCTTGGCAGCGGCGGGCTGCATGGCTTCGAAGCCCTTCTTCACCATGTCGACCATGGGGTTGGCGGTGGCCCAGCCACGGGCGACTTCGACGGCGGCCTTGGCCGTGTCCTGGTTCGCCTTCACGAGCTTCTCGACGGTCTCGCGGGCCTCGCCGCTGGCGCCGAGGGCTTCCTGGTAGGCAGTCTGGGTGAAGGCGAGGGCGCGTCCCTGGGCGGCGGTCGTCGCTTCGAGGACGGCGGTGTAGAACTGACCGAGGTCGCTCGGTTCGCCGGCAAGCTTGCGGCCGAGTTCGAGAGCTTCGCGCTGGCCCTTGGCGACGTCGGTGGCGAACTGCTTGCTCACCTTGATGCCGCGTTCGTTGGCCTTGGCCACCGCTTCGACCAGGAGGTCGTAGCTGGCGATGAGGCTGTCGTAGTACTTCTGGACGTAGGTGTTCGATGCCATGGGGTTGGGGTTCCTCTTCTCTTGGTTGAGCGCGTTCAGCACTCCAGCTAGATGCAAAGTACACATAGCTGCAAGACTTGTCAACACTTTGCTGCTAGCTGCATAATGCATGTACCTCAGGAAGGACCCGGACCTTTGCCCGAAAACACCCCCGAACTGAAGCCCCGCCTCCACGGCGAGATGTTGTCCACGAGCCTGCTCGCGTTCCTCAAGGGTTGGAACGCCTACGGTTACCAGCTCGCACAGAAGCTCGCTGCCGCCGGCCTGCCCGAGTCCGACAGCGGAACCGTCTACCGCACCCTGCGCCAGCTGGAGAAGGCCGGGATGGTCTCCTCGTTCTGGGATACCTCGGAGAGCGGCCCAGCCCGCCGCATGTACTCCCTCACTCGTGCGGGGGAGCTGTTCCTCTCTGGCTGGATCGATGTCCTTCAGAACTACCAGAAGATCCTGCACAACGCGCTCGAAAGCCTTGTCCCGCCCGAGGGTGAATCCGCAGACACGGAAGACGCCGCGAGCTAGACTACCGGACCAATCCGCCGAGGAGGCGCATCTCAAACATGGCAAACGAAGCGAACGTCGATCCCCTGGCCCTCTGGCGCGACTGGGTGGCGAACTCCGAACGGCAATGGAACTCGTTCCTGAACAACGCGATGGCAACTGATGAGTTCAGCCAGACCATGGGCCGCATGATGGACGTCTACCTCAACGTCCAGAAGCAGATGAACGAAGTCATGGGCCGCTATCTCCAGCTCATCAACGTCCCTACGCGGAACGACATCCTGGCCGTTGGCGAGCGGCTCTCCCAGATCGAAGAGCGGCTGATGTCCATCGAAGACGGCCTGAAGGCCGCCGGGCGGGCCGCTGCCTCCGCTGCGCCAACCAACGGCGCCGCGCCCGCCGCCCGGCCCGCACGCACCCGCAAGCCGGCGAAGTCTTAATTCGCCCTTCATTCACCGTTGACGCTCACGTAACGGCGGCGGCCCATGATGTCCGCGGGCAGGGCCCGGCGTAGACTTCGCACCTGGGCTGCAACGCGCCATACCCGAGAAGGAGGTTCGAATGACTGCCCCAGCACCCGAAATCACCATCGAACAGCGCGTCCGCCAGGCGATCGATCGGACCATCCAGCGCAGCATCAAGGGCCTGGAGTACATCTCCACCGGAGACCCGGCCGTTGGCCTGACCCCAAAGGACACGCTCTTCCAGAAGGGCACCCTCAAGCTCTACCACTACCGTCCCCAAACCGACGAGGTGTACCGCGTGCCGGTCATGCTCGTCATGTCGCTCGTCAGCAAGCCATACATCCTGGACCTGACGCCCGGGCAGAGCCTCGTCGAGTTCCTCGTCCAGAAGGGCTTCGACGTTTACATGATTGACTGGGGCGTTCCGCGGCCCGAGGACTCGCGCCTCCGCCTCGAGGACTACGTGCTCGACTTCATCCCCGATTGTGCCGAACGGGTCCTCCAGGACAGCGGCGAAGACGAGCTTTCCATCGTCGGCTATTGCATGGGCGGCCAGCTCTCAACCATGTACGCCGCCCTCCACCCGGACGGCCCGATGAAGAACCTGGCCTGCTTCACCACACCGGTTGATTCGAACGGCATGGTGCTCTTCCGCCAGTGGACCGACCGCCGCTATTTCGATGTCGACCGGGTGGTCGACACGCTCGGGAACGTTCCCCCGGAGCTGCTCTACGCCTCGTTCGACATGCTGAAGCCTGCCGCCCGGGTGGCGAAGAACATCCAGCTCTGGGACAACCTCTGGAACGACGAATTCGTGAAGTCGTACCGGATGTTCGACCGCTGGGCTGCCGACCAGATCCCCTTCCCTGGCGAGACCTTCCGCCAGGTCACCAAGGACATGATGTGGGACAACAAGTTCGTGAAGAACGAGATGGAGATCGGCGGCAAGCGCGTTGACCTCGGCAACATCAAGAAGCCGTTCCTGCACGTCGTGGCCGAACACGACCACATCGTGCCTTACGACGCGGCGAAGCCGCTCGTCCCGATGGTTGGCAGCGAAGACAAGAAAGAGGTCATGCTGAAGGGCGGCCACGTCAGCCTTGTCGCTGGCGGCAACGCCATCTTCCGCCTGTGGCCACAACTCGAATCCTGGCTTGGAGAGCGTTCCGTATGACCAACGCGCGCACGTATCCGGTGAACTACAAGGCTGGCAACAAGGATGTCACCATCCGGCTAATGACAGCGGCCGACAAGGAGGGCATCCTCAAATTCGCTCGCGCCCTGCCGGAACACGACCTCCTGTTCTTGCGCCGGGATATCACGGAGGAGGACGCCGTCGACGACTGGATCAAGGAGATGAACTCGGGCGAGATCATCACCATCCTCGCTGACTGCGCCGGCGAAATCGTCGGGTACGCGACCATCCACAAGAGCCTGTTGCGCTGGACCGAGCACGTCGCCGAACTGCGGGTGACCGTCGCCGAATCAATGCGCGGCGCCGGACTCGGCCGGGTGCTCACCCAGGAGGCCTTCGCGACCGCCCTCGCCGGCGGCATCGACAAGATGGTCGCCCAGATGACCCTCGACCAGAAGGGCGCCATCGCCACCTTCGAGGGCCTTGGCTTCCGCCCGGAAGCGCTCCTCCGCGACCATGTGAAGGACCGGGACGGCAACAAGCACGACCTGCTCATGCTCAGCCACGAAGTCGCGAAGTTCGAAGCCCAGCGCGCGGCTTACGGGGTGAACCAGGCTTTCGAGTAGGCGTCAGTCCTCGCCAGGTATCCAGCGCACCTCGATGTCGCGGACGCGTGCGAGTTCGGCCAGGTACTGCGCTCGGGGTATCTCCACCGCACCCATGCGTTCGGTGTGGTCGGTCAGCACCTGCACGTCGAGCAGTTCGACGCCAATCGTGTTCGCGTGCTGCACGAGTGCGGCCATCGCTGCCTTCGAAGCATCGCTCTGGCGATGGAACATCGATTCGGCGCCGAACATCGCCCCAACGGCGACTCCGTAAAGGCCACCGGCCAGCCGCCCGTCTTCGGACCACGCCTCGACGCTATGCGCCCAGCCGAGGCGATGAAGCTTGCAGTAGCCTTCGATGAGCGCATCCGTAATCCACGTGCCCCCGGCTCGGCCTGCCGCGCACGAACGGATGACCCGCCCGAAAGCGGCATCGACCGTCAGGCGGAACCGGCCGCTCCGCAGCGTCCGTCCCAGCCGTTGCGAGATCCGCAGCCCGTCAAGCGGGATAACGGCGCGAGGGTCAGGCGAGAACCAGGCGTACTCCGCTTCCGGGTGAGGCCAGGGAAAGATGCCACCGCGATACGCCGCGACGATGGTTGCAGGCGTGAAATCGGCGCCGAAGCCGATGAACCCGGCGGCGCCGGCTTCGGCCGCATCGGGGAAGAGCCAGGGGTGGGCCGGCAGCGCCCGCCTCGGCCACGACGTCCTGACGTCGATCTCCAACTCCACGGGGCGGCCATGCGAATCCACGAGCACCGGCTGCATGGCAGAATGGTGCCGTCTGAGCCGTGTTCGAAGCAATGTCACCCGCAGCCACCATCTCGCGCGCTGAGGCCGCCGCGTGAAGCGCGCAGCCTCGGCTGGCCCCCTCGCCCGCCGGCGCGTCGACCGGCTGCGCGCATTGCGCAGTGACGCGGCGTCGCTCCACGCATTTGCGATGGAAGTCCTCATCGACGAAGCAAACCCGGATATCGTCAGGCTCGCCCTCGATGCGCTCGGTGAGAACGTCCAGGGAACGGATCGCGGCGTCCTCCACGAGGTCTACCAGTATTTCGATGCCAACCGTGGCAAGAAGGATCCCGGCGGCAGCGCACGCACGGCAGTCCTGCAGGCGCTCTGGCATCTCCGGAGTTCCGCCGACCTCGACCTTGCAATCAAGGCGCGGTCCACGTTCGAACCGGGCATGCAGAGCGACGGCGAAATGATCCGGGCGGCGGGACTCGCGTTGCTGGCGGTGCTCGACCCGCCACGGGCGGCGACCGAGGCCGTCATCATCCTCGGCAGCGAACGGGCCAACCCGATGAACGGCGAACCCGCGGCAACGGCCGCCCGCGTCCTCGCTGCCACCGGCGAATCCAACGCGCTCCTGCTCTACGTCCTCAGCGGCGCGGCGCCCACCGCCGAGGTCACAGCCGCGGCCCTGAAGGGGCTCAGCGGGCTGGACCCGGAGGTCCTTCAACGGGTACTGGACGGCCTGTCCCGTTCGGAAGATGAGGCGGTGCTCATGGCGGTGTGCGATGCCGTGCTCGAACTGCCGCCGGGAGATGGGCCGGGCGCCATCCTCCGCCGCCTGCTCGACACCGCTCCGCGGGGCGACCTCTACGCATTCATCGCCTCAGCCATCGTGGCCAGCCGCAAGGAAGCGTTCATCGACGCGCTGGTCGAATCGCTCCCCGGTGAGACGTCCCGCAAGCGCCTTGCAGCCGCGCGCGAAGCCCTCGAACTCGCTCCGCCGACATCGGTGGTAGAGGCTGCCATGAAGGAGCTCGATGCGCGTCTGAAGACCGGGTGACGGATTCGGCTATTCGGCGAGGACGAGGCCGGATTCTGCGGTGCGATACGTTCGCGCACAGGCAGGACAGCTGAGGTCGGCGTTCAGCGGGCGCGCGCAGACACAGACCCAGCCACGAGGCCGAGCAGGGTTGCCGGCCACGATGGCGTGGTCTGGGACGTCCTTCGTAACCACCGAACCCGCCGCGACCAGCGCCCACCGGCCGACGGTCAGGCCGGGAAGGATGACCGACCGCGACCCGATGGCCGCGCCGAACTTCACCACCGAACCTTCGAGGTCCCAGTCGCTCGCCGCCTTCAGTGAGCCGTCGGGGTTGATGGCCCGCGGGTAGCGATCGTTCGTGAAGACAACCTCGGGGCCGACGAAAACGCCGTCCTCAAGCCGGTTGCCTTCGTACACGCAGGAGTAGTTCTGGACCTTGCAGTTGCGGCCGAGCGAAACGTCCGCGCCGATGTACACGCCCTTCCCGACGATGCAGCCCTCGCCGATGGACGCGCGCTCACGAACCTGCGCCTGGTGCCAGATGCTGGCGCCGTCGCCGATGGTCGCCTGGTCGCTGACCTCCGCGGTCGGATGGATGCGGACGCTCATGCGCCGCCCGGCCGGACGGTCGCCGGAGCGTCTTCCGGGTCGTTCGAATACTTGCGGGCGACGAGGTGGATGCGCCGCTTCAATTCATCGGCATCTCCGCGGACAACCGCTTCCACTTCACCGATGAGGCGGCGGATCTCGGCCTCGGTGACTTCGGCAGAGGCGGTGAGGCGCATGACCTTCGGGTGCTCGGTGCTCTGCATCTGCTCGAAATCGGCGACGAGTTCCTCACGCAGCTTTTCGCCGGGCCGCGGCCCGGTGAAGACAACCTCGATATCCTCGTTCGGGCGCAACCCGCGCAGGCGGATCATGCGCTCGGCGAGTTCGAGCATATTGATCTCCTGGCCCATGTC
>JBDHWA010000102.1:0-7169 GCA_039809945.1 Dehalococcoidia bacterium
GAGCGCGGCTGGACCAGTCCCTTCTCGCGCGCATCGGCGACGTCTTCGAAGAGCTTGTTGGTGCCGAAGACCGGGAAGACGCGCTCGAACACGCCCGGCATGAACTCGGCGAGGCCGGTGACCAGCCGCCCCGGGCCGCGGTAGCAGAGCATCTCCGGGCGGTCCCGCTTGATCGCCTTCACCACGTCCGAGGCCACCTTCGCTGGCGAAACGGTCCCGGCGAGGAAGTTCTCCTTCACGCCCGCCTGGTCCTGCATGTCGCGGTACATGCCGGCGTCGCTCACGAGCCCCGGGCAGATGACGCTGGCGCTGACGCCGCGCTTCTTGAACTCGGAGCGGAACGAGCGGGTGAAGCCGATGAGCCCAGCCTTCGAAGCGGCATAGGGCACGCTGAACGGCACGGGCACCTTCCCCGCGAGGGACGCGATATTCACGACGTGACCCGTCTTCCGTTCGAGCATGCCGGGCAGCAGCGCATGGGCGAGTTGCATCGACGACGTGAGGTTGACCTCGATAACCCGCGCGAGTTCATCGGCCGGCTGCTTCTCGAAGTGGGCCGAAAGCTCGATGCCGGCGTTGTTCACAAGCACGTCAACCCGGTTGTATTCCGCCAGCGCCGCCTGGACGAGCCGCTCCCGGTCGGCGGCCGAGGTGACATCGCAGGCGACGGCGATGGCCCGCGCACCGGAAGCGCGCAGCTCCTCAGCCTTGGCCTCGAGTTCGTTGGCCGAACGGGCGGCGAGCACCAGATGCGCGCCTTCGGCGGCGAGCGCGCGCGCCATGTACGGCCCCAGCCCGCGGGACGCCCCGGTCAGGATGCAGACACGATTCTTCAGCTTGCGCATGCGGTTCCTCCCCCTGGGAAGGCGGGAGTGTAGCGATTCGGCGGGAAGGTTGCCAGAAATGGCCCGACCGGCCCCTTCGAAGGGGTGCGAGCGGCTGTGGCAGTGGGCGCTGCGGCTGGTACCCTAAAGGGTGAAGTGGGCCGCACACTGACCGCACAACGCAACCGGCGCAGGATCGCCGTCCTGCTGCTGCTTTCGCTTGTCCCCATGCTGACCTTCATGGGGCACTGGCCATCGTCCGTACCGATCCCCGGCACCGACCAGTACCTCTCGATCCCGCTGGCCGGGCACACGGACGAACACACGGGCCACAACGACGGCCACGACCACAGCCAGCACTGCCACGGCGACGCCGCTTCCTGTTCTGACGCGCCGGTGTTCGCCGGGGTGAGCTTCGCCCTCATGAGCGAACCGCTCGCGGTACAGGCGGCCGCCGGGCTGCTCTGGGCCACAGCGCTCCTCGCATGGCGTCCGCGCCAGTCAAACAGCCTGCTGCCCGAACTCCAGCCGCCGCGCCTCGCTCCCGCCTGATTCGAACCCGAACCCTCACGGGCGAATGGCGCATGCCGCCTTCGCCGCCAGGCACATGGAGTCCTCCAAACAATGAAGCACCTTTCACGGCGGCCGCTGTTGGTTGCCCTGTTCGCACTCCTCGCTTTGCTCACCGTCTTCTCCGCCGCGGCCTGCGGCAGCGACGACGGCAGCTCGTCGAACGAGTTGGACGTTGTCACAGCGATTTCGCTGCTCGACAAAGCGGGCCTGCATGACATCGACACGCAGGTCAGCACCGAGAAGACCATCCCGTCGAACGCGGTAACGACGTTCCGCCAGTTGCAGACGATCACGCTCCTTACCGAATGGCCAACCAAAGACCTGCAAAATAAGGCGAAAGCTCTTGCCGGCATCTTTGGTGAGGCGGCGGCAGCCACGGACGGAACGAACCCCGACATGGCGAAAGCCGCGGCCGCAGTGAAGAAGGCACACGACGGGGAGCATGACTTCGCTCACGAAGTCTGGGCCCACCTTTACGAAAAGGCGGGCATCTCGAACAGCGGCGGGCACACCGACTAAGCGGTCCGCCCCAGGGGCCCAACGCGGGCGGACGCGCGGCCAGGGAGTTGATGAACCATGAAATTCACCGTTCGCGGAGTAGTGCCGATCGCACTCCTCGGCCTGGTCGCGGTCGCCGTTGTTGCGGGGGCGATTGCCCTCGGAATGGCGGTCTTCGGCGGCAGTGACGATGGCGGCAAGGCCGAGTACATGGGCGCCGTGACATCGCGCCCGGTCGAGATGCCGGACGCCACCCTCACCGACCAGGACGGCAAGCCGTTCAACCTGAAGCAAGAGTCGGAGGGGTACGTCACCCTCCTCTACGTTGGCTACACCCACTGCCCGGACATCTGTCCGACTCATCTCTACAACATCAGCGAATCGCTGAAGAAACTGCCGAAGGACGTGAGCAGCAAGGTGAAGGTGGTCTTCGTGACCGCCGACCCGGAGCGCGACACGCCCGAAGTGCTGAAAGACTACCTGAAGACGTTCGACCCCAACTTCATCGGCCTGACCGGCACGCGTGAACAGACGGACACCTTCCAGGAAGACCTCGGCGTGAGCGTGGCCACCCGCACCGACCTCGGCGGCGGGAACTACGCGGTGAACCACGCAGCCTATGTCATTGCCTTCACGAAGGACGAGGTGGCCTACACGGTCTACCCCGCCGGGATGGGCATCCCCGAGTGGCTCAATGACCTGCCGCTCCTTGTAAAGAAGGGATTCAAACCTGCATGAACGCACGTTTTCTGCGGCGGGGGGCGCTGTTCGGCGCACTGGCCCTCGTTGCTTTCGGTCTCGCCATCGTCGCTGCCGCCTGCAACGGCGATGACGACGACGATACCGGCGCGACCGCAACCCCGGCCGCGACCGTCGGCAAGCTGACCATCTCCGATCCGTGGGTCCGCACCACCACGAACGACGTGACCGCTGCCTATTTCACGGTGAAGAACAGCGGCCCGGCCGATACGCTGGTGAGCGTAAAGACGAGCATCAGCCCGATGGCCCAGATCCACGAGATGGTCACCTCCGGGGCGACCTCGAGCATGCAGGAGATGCCGAACGGTCTCGACGTCCCTGCGAACGGCGAGGTGACCCTCAAGCCGGGCGGTTACCACGTCATGATCATGAACGTGAAGTCGGCCCTGAAGGAGGGCGACTCGGTGGACCTCGAACTGACATTCAAGAACGCCGGGACGGTGAAGCTCACGGCGCACGTCCAGAAGGGCGAGGCAATGTCGGGAATGGACATGGGGAAGTGACGCCCTATGTCCGCCATCGCCAATAGCCGCGTTCCCGCCAACAACGCGCTTCGGGGGAACGGGAGGACGGCGCTCGTCGCCGCCCTCCTCGCCCTGGCCGTCTGCGGCGTGGGTGTCGCAGCCTACCTCGCCTGGGAGAACAGCCGGGGCGGCAGCGGCGTCTGCACTATCGTCCACGGCTGTTCGACCGTGCAGCAGAGCAAGTACGGGAAGATCCTCGGCGTGCCGGTCTCGATCCCGGGGCTGGCGCTCTACCTGGTCCTCGCGGCGGCGGCACTCGCCTGGCTGACCGACTTCCGGGGCTGGCGGCAGTACGCGGTGGTTGTTGGCGCGTTCGGGTCGTTCTTCGGGTTCCTGTTCTCGGGGTTCCTCACCTACCTCGAGGCGTTCGTCATCGATGCGTGGTGCATCTACTGCATCGTCTCGGCGGTGCTGCTGACGCTGCTGGCGGCGGGCTGGGGCGCGCTCCTCACGGGGGAGGTGCGCGCCGCCCGGCGCTGAGCACCGGGACGGGCCGGGCGTTGTCAGGGAACCGCGCGCCACATTCGCAAAGGCCCGCGCGTGAGCAAGGGCGAGCGTCCTGAACATCGATCTGACCGTAAGGGAGGCCACGCAGTTGCATGTGCGAATCCGTTCGCCACAGGCAAGCTGTCTTGCAAGGACCACGATCCGCTTGCTTCCACCCCCGGCTCCTCGCCTACTCCACTGGCGGGAGGTTCGGCGGGAGCGTGACCTTCGCCCCCACGCCCATGCCGTGGCGTTCGAACCAGCCCTGATTCACCTCGAGCACGTACCGGTACGGCGCATCCGGGATGAGCACCGTCTCGTCGAGGGGTTTCGCTGCGAAAATCTGCTGGACCGTCCCGTCAGCGCCGATGTAGGCGATATCGAGCGGGATGTACGTGTTCTTCATCCAGAAGCCGTACTGGATGTTCGTCTTGAAGAGGAAGAGCATCCCGGCGTCTTCGGACATCGACTGGCGGTTCATCAGGCCGACCTGGCGCTGGTCCGCCGTCGCCGCAATCTCCACGGAAACGGTCGCGCGCTTGCCGCCCTGTTCGACGACGAGCTGGTTCGCACCCGCAGCGGGCGTGGGCGTCGCGGCGGGCGAACCATCGTTGCGGCCATCGAACGCGATCGCCCCAAGGACGAGCACGAAAAGCGCGACGAAACTGAGGCCGGCGACTTTCATAGGACCACCAGCAGGATGCCGCCAACGCAGCACGCTGTCCCGGCGATGATACGGCGGTTGAGCCGCTCCCCGAGGAAGAGGATCGAGAGCGGCAGCGCCATCAACGGCGAGGTGGCGGAGAGCACCGCAGTCCGCGCCGCGCCCGCTTCGACGACCGCGTACACGTAGGCGAGGCTTCCGAGTCCGGTGCCAACCATCCCGGCGGCAATGATCGCGAGGAGGTGGTTTCGATTGCGGAAGGGCGCCGCCAGCTGGGGCCGCTGGGTGGCGAACGCAAACCCGATAAGGGCCACGGCGCCCGCAGGCGTTCGCACAGCGCCGGCGGCGATCGGGCCGAGGTCGCCCTTCGCCGCCGCCAGCCAGAGCGTGGCCACCGACCAGAAGAACCCCACGGCGAACAGCAATGCGTACCCGGAGACACCCGGGGCGGCGAATCCGCCTGTCACGCTCCCGGCTTCGGTTTCGGCGAACGTTGCCGACGCTGGTTCGGCCGGGACCGGCGGAAGCGGCTGTGTCTTGCCCGCCGCCGGGATGACGATGAGGTAGATGCCTGCGCCGATGAGGGCGGCGCCGAGTGGCAGCCCCCAGCTGAACGCTTCATCGAGGAGTACCACGCCGCCGAAGACGGTCCCGCCGATGTAGAGCGCCATGGTCACGGGAAAGGTTCGCGCCATGCCGAGGCGCTTGAGGGCAGCGATGTAGAGCGTATCGCCGAGGCCGTAGCCGATGAACCCGCTCACGATGACCCCGAAGAGCGATGCCGCCGAAGCCGCCGCGAGGTCACCGGTTTCGCCGCTGAAAGCGAAGATGACGAAGACGACGAGGCTGCCGAAGCCGAGCCGCAACCCGCTGAGGACCGCCGGTGCGATGCGGCTGGAGAGCGAGGTAAGGGCGACGCTGGTGCCCGCCCAGACCATCGCCGAAATCAGCGCCGCAAGCTCTCCCACCCCTTCGATGCTACGCGGCGGGGGCGCTTACCGCTTGCGCCGGTCGTCGTGTGGCGCGTGGAAGATCGGCGCGAGCGGGCCAGCCGGCACACTGACCAGCAGCGCCCGGTGGTCGGAGGAGAAGGCCATCGGCGTATCACCGACGTAGTCACCGTCCAATTGCACCGGCAGGCCGGGCGTTTCGATGGTGAGCGCCGGCTCGCGCATGCGGATCATCCGCCGGTCTTCGCGCGCACCTCGCACCACCTTCAGGGCCAGGCGCAGGGTGTCGGGTAGCGTCTCCGGGCAGAAAGCGAGCACGTCGAGTTCGCCGTCATCGACCGCCGCATCGGGTGTGAGCCGGACCTTGCCGCCATAGAGGCGCGAGTTCGAGAGGATCATCCAGGCAAGCATGTGTTCGGCCTCGCCGGAGGGCGTGCTCCAGCGGACGCGCGATGGCCGGAGACGCGGCGCCACCAACGCGGCATGAGCCATGTAGGCCAGGTCGCCCGAGAGCCGCTTCAGGCGGTGGGAAACGTGCCGCGCGATCCGGGCGTCCCAGCCGACGCCCGCCATCAGGAGGAACACCTGCCCGGCGGCGCGGCCGAGGTCCATGTGGATGCTCTGGCCATAGATGTGGGCGTGGAGCGCGCGCCGGATGCCGGAAGGGATACCCGCTTCCTTCGCCCAGATGTTCACGGTGCCGGCGGGCACGGCCGCGAGCGCGGTTTCGGAGCCGGCGAGGCCAAGCGCCGCATCCCGCACCGAACCATCGCCGCCGAGGACGAAGAGGAGGTCCTCGCCGCGCTCGGCGGAGCGGGCGGCTTCACGCGTGGCTTCGGCGGCCGAACCGGGGATGATGACGCTCGTCCGCACCTGCCGCCGGGCAAGGTAGGAGAGCAGTTCAGCAGTATCCAGGTCGCGGGGCACGCCGCGGGCCACGGGGTTCACGAGGAGGGTGGCGCGAAGCTCGCGCTGCGTTGCGGGCGTCACGAGGCGAACCGTACCATAAACGGCACTTTCCCCCGGAGTCCCCCGTTTGCTCAATGTGAAGCGCGTCGATCACATCAGCATGGCTGCGCCTGCGTGGAAGCCCCAGGCCGACCGGCTCGAACACCTTCTTGGATTCAAGTTCCTCCACAGCTGGGAGGGCGGCGCCAACTCCGACTTCGACGGCTCCGTGTCCCAGGTGCGCAACACCGGCATCGAGTTCGAGGTGATCTGCCCCAACCGGCCCGACAGCTTCGTTTCGAAGTACCTCGCCCAGAACGGCGGCGGCGGGCTGCACCACATCACCGTCGAGGTGTACGACATCCACGAGGCCGCGGCCGAACTTGAGCGGCTGGGCATCACCCCTTTCGGGGGCATCCAGGACGACGGGATGTGGAACCTCACCTACATCCACCCGAAGGACAGCGGCGGCATCCTCTGGCAGCTCTTCGTCCCTCATCGCACCCCGCCGGAAGCGGACCGCAACGCCGGCGGCGGCGTGGTTGACCTCCAGCGGGTGGACCACGTTTCGATGGCCGTGCCGGACCGCGAAGCACAGATCGCCTGGCAGCAGCGCGTCTTCGGCGGCGATGTCGAAGGCCGCTGGGAGGACGACCAGTCCGGCTACCTCGGCGGCGTCATGACCCTTCCCGGCAGCAAGCTGAAGTTCGAAGTCATCCAGCCCACGCGGCCGGACAGCTTCGTCCAGAAGTTCATCGATGCGAAGCGCCCGGGCATGCACCACATCTGCTGCGAAGTGGCCTCGGTCGAGAAAGCAGCCGAAGCGCTCAAGGCGAACGGCATCGAGCCCTTCGGCGGCATCATCGACAACGGGTGGAAGAAGCACACCTTCATCCACCCGAAGGACTCGGGCGGGGTGTTGTTCCAGCTCTTCGAAGAACGG
>JBDHWA010000103.1:0-7150 GCA_039809945.1 Dehalococcoidia bacterium
AGGGCTCGCCGCAACCACCCGAATGCCGAGCGCCGACGCACGCCGTGAGACTCAGTGGCCAAACATGGGCATGGTGGCGGTTCGAACCATGCCCTCGCTGACGCGCGGGCCTTTGCGAAATGGGGGTGCCCGTTCGATCGCTTAGCGGCGGATGCCCGGGGTTGGCTTCTTGTATGGGCCGTCGCGCCAGTCCAGCGCGCCCTTCAGGCCCATGCCCTCCTGCATCCCTTCGCGCATCTTGTCCTGCCAGCCGTACGAGTACTGGGTCATCTGGCCCATCGCATCGAGGTCAGTCGAGGTGCGCACCGAACTGTAGATGCCCATGTTCTCGTAGAAGCGGTTCATGTTGAGCTTGAGGATCGCCAGGTGGTCGGCGGGCGCGATGGCGAGCCGCTCGGCGAGGGCGATAGTGTTGGCTTCGAGGTCTTCCTTCGGCCACGCGTAGTTGATCATGCCGAGACGTTCGGCTTCGACACCGCTGACCGAGTCGCCCGTGTAGTACAGCTCCTTCGCCTTGCGCATGCCGATGACGAGCGGCCAGATGGCGCCGGTGCGCGAGGTGCCGAGGCCGCGCAGGCCCGGATGACCGATCTGGGCGTCTTCGGCGGCGACCACGAGGTCGGCCATCATCGCCAGTTCGCAGCCGCCCGCGAGGCAGTAGCCGTGAACCTGCGCGATGGTCACCTTCGCCATGCTGAAGAAGTACATGTGAATGTCGGTGATCTGTTGCATGCCCGTGCGAATGCCCATGAGCAGCCGCCGGCCCTTGTCGTCGACTGTCTTGTGGCGGCGAACCACCGCATCGGCGCCGCCGCGGGCGGGCGCGAGGTCGTACCCGGCGCTGAAGGTGCGCCCGGCGCCGCGGACGATGATCACCCGGCAGGAGTCATCGGCTTCGAGGTCGTGGAGGGCGTCGCTCCACTCGTAGAGCAACTCCTGGGAGAGGGAGTTCATCTTCTCGGGACGGTTGAGGGTGACGCGGGCTACCCGGCCATCCGTGCCCACGCGGTCGATAAGGAGGTTTTCGTACTCTGCCATGCGCGGAGTATAGGCTTCCGCGCGGGCCACCACCGATCTGACACTCGTGAGCCGCCGGGTCCCGGCCGATAACCGGGTATGGCTATCTCCACGATCTCTTCGAACACAGCGAACCTCCCGGAGGCGATCAAGAACCCGGGCGACGCGCTCGCGTTCATCGCCGCGAAGAAGGGTCTCGACGCCCAGAAGTCGCAGGCGGCGGCGCTCATCAGCCTGCTCGACGTGAATGTCGGGACGAAACTGAACGCCTCGGCCTGAGCGCGTCCCGGCTTGCCGGTTCTACGCCGGCGCTGGCTACACTGCGAACGTGAGCCAGGCGCCTGCCCTGCCCGCCCCGGTAACGGTCGTCGATGAGGAGACGCTCAAGCGGCTCGTCCCGCCGTACCGCGTTGTCCTCCACAACGATGACCACAACAGCATGGACCACGTCGTCATCTCGCTGACGCGCTGCGTCCCTTCGCTCACCGTCGAACGGGCGGTCGAGATCATGTTCGAAGCGCACAACAACGGCCAGGCGACGGTCATCGAGTGTCCCAAGGAGGCCGCCGAGCACTACCGGGACTGCCTCGAATCGCGTGGGCTGACGGCCACCATCGAGCCGGCGTAATACATCCCTGCCTGCCGCTTGCCCGGCCTTTCGCGTACCCTTTCGCTACATGGCCGAAGACCAGGTGCTCGCCTGTTACTACTGCGACAACGCGGCCGAAGCCGAATGCCCGACCTGCGGCCGCCTCTATTGCGGCGAACACGGCGACGACGTCTGCCTGCGCTGCATGTCGCCCGAGGCGGCCTCGCCGAGCGCGGCAGTCTACCGGGGCAGCATCGTCGTGCTCATCGTCGCTTCGCTGCTGACGGTCTTCCTGCTCGTTCGCCCGCCCCAGACGAAGAGCGCCACGAACCTGACCCGCGAACTGCCAACGGCGACCCCGGCGCTCAGCACGACGGCCACGCCCACGCAGAAGGGCGGCGTCATCGTCCCGACGCCGCGACCCGGTACGCAGGTGCCCGTGACGCCGACCGCGTCGCCTTCCGCGGGCGCCGGAGAAACCCCAACCGTTGGCCCATCGCCGACGCCGTCGGGCAACGTGTACGTGATGAAGCCCGGCGACACGCTTTCGGCGGTGGCGGCCTCCTATGGCGTCACGGTCGATGCGTTGCTCGCCGCGAACCCCGGCCTCAACCCCAACGCCATCGCCGTGGGCACGGAGATCAAGATCCCATGAACTGGCAGGACGACCCCGAACTCGCGCGGCTCTCCTATAAGGGAAGCGTCCGCGGCCGGCTCCTCCGCTCGGTCATCATCTGGGGACCGTTCTTCGTCGTCGCCCTGGGCGCGCTGCTCTTCTTCACCTTCGACCGCGCCTTCCTCGGCGGCGACCACGGCGGCACGTGGTTCCTCGTCATCGTCCTGGCGATCCTGACGGTGCTCTTCGGCTTCCAGACCATCCAGTCACTGCTGGACCTGTTGGGCGAACCGAAGGTCACGGCGGGCTTCGTCGGGCGTCGCTGGGCCCGCAGCGACTCGATCGTCATCAAGGCGCACTACATCCGCCTCGGCAAGATGATCCTCCGCGGCGACCAGTTCATCCTCGACGGCATCCGCGAGGGCGACTACGTGGAGGCGACCTACTACCCGCACAGCGCCGTCCTCGTCTGGGTCGAAAAGCAAGAGCCCCCGGAAGGCGCGCTGGAAGAGGCGCAGAAGCTGCCGGAGATCAAGGGGTTGTAGGGGCTTAAGCCCGGTACTCCACCGCAATCGCGACGCCGGCCGCCAGTTCCTCCAGCACCTTCGCATCGACTCGTCCGATTCTTGATGTGAGCCGGCCGAGTGATACCGCCCGGACCTGTAGAAAGTCGGCTGCCGAATCGGTTTTCAACCCGTTCGCCGGGGTGGCCTTCACCAGCACCTTGTTCAACTGGTTTGCGAATCTGGGTTGCCATGTGGTGAGGGGGACGATGATACGAACCTGAAGGTGGTCGAAAACCGATGAACTAAGAACGACGACGGGCCGAGTCTTCCGGATCTCGGAACCTCGCGTTGGGTCGAGTTCACACCGCCAGACCTCGCCGCGTGTTGGCAAGGCCTATTCGTCCTCGTCCAGGGCCACCGAGGCGTCGGCGTCCCATTCGGCAAGTTCGCTCGTATCGACTTCAGGGGGCCTGCGCCTGACCGCTTCAGCCTGCTGTTCGGGACCCATACGAGCCAGTTCGGCAAGGGATGGCCCGGCTTCGTGGAGTTGTGCCTCTGGCGCCCACTCGTAACCCGGCAGCATCTCTCGAGCTTCGCGCCTCGAAACAACGCCCTCATCGAGGGCTCTCCAGAGCAGGCGTCTGAAGAGGAGCGGCTGTTCCATTCCGGTATAGGAGAAAGGTTCCTCGCGATGCCAGCCCCTTGCTCGAATCCGGATGTTGAGGTTGCGGTACGTGGCCTGCCCGATGATCCGGCAGTCGAATGCCCGGCGCACCCATCCCTGCACGCTCAATCCCCACCGCTGCTTGAGCAGCCCCAGTTCAGGGAGGGAGAGATCCGATCGGCGTTCGCCCAGTTCGTAGACCGCCGCTGCGGGCGGGACAAGGAATGATGCCGCGAACCGGTGCGCCAGCGCTTCCTGATCGGCTTCCGGGTCCGAACAGTCCACGACGAGATGGCCCAGTTCGTGAGCTGCATCGAACCGAATGCGGTCCGGAGGTCGAGAGGCGTTGACTACCACGACCGGTGTGTCGCTATTCGCCCATCCTGACAGGCCATCAAATTTCTCGGTCTCATCCCACGCGAGGACTATCGCCCCGTGTTCTTCTAGTGTCTCCACAAGTCCGCCAATTGGGCCGTTGCCCAGTCCCCATGCTGCTCGTACATGCTGGGCTGCATCCTCAGCGCCTTGCAGCGACTCCGCCTCGATTCCCGCTGGTACAGTGACCGCAGCGGAGATGCCGAAGAGTGTTCGTAGCCGTAACTCACCCTCGATTCGCCTCGTGGCCAACGCAGTGATGGAGTTCTGTTTCCCCTTCGCCAATGAGGAGTGCTTCCGGTAACCAACCCAGTTGACCTGCACGTCAGACGGTGACATGAGCCAAGCAGCGCCCACGCCGAGCGCATCGCCCAGGTCCGCGAGAGTGGTCATCGCAGGCTTTGCGCGATTGGCCTCGAATTTCGAGAGCGCTTGTTTGGTCACCGGGTGCCGCAGCCTGCCGGCCAATTGTTCCAGCGACAGGCCAGAGGCCAGCCGAGCTTGTCGCAGGCGCCGCGCAAGGACAGCCATCTCGACTGCCGTACCTGTGGTTGCCAGTGTTTCAGTCCGTGCCATGTGGTTGACAACGTATGCTTCTGCACGAAGAAATGTCAACCAAAATTGCCCACCCCCACCTTCGCGACACTTCTTGTCGCGATTCTCCTGCAGGATGGGGTCAGGAGGTGACCCATCGAAGACAACACTGTTGGGTTCGAATTGGACGCGTATGACGCCAGCCTGGACGGCCCGGATGCGCCCGAACTGAACGAGCGCGGCGCGAAGACGCTCCTCGAATGGTCCGGGGAGGGCACCTGGGTCCACGTCGAGGTGTACGTGGACCCTGAGGACGGCAGGGTGGTGATGGCCGGCCAGGATCTCGGGGCCGCTCCCCTGCGCCATTTCGACAGGTCGGACCATGAGTACTTCCTCGACGTCGATGCAGCGCTCAAGGACCGGCTCATCGTGGAGCTGATGGTCGAAGTCTTTGGCGGCAACCGGACCCCTCGGGCTGCCATCGCCGAGTGGCTCGACGAACGCGGGATCCCGTACTCACTGGCTTCGTGGTGACACGCTGACGAGGCTGGCAATCCTGCATTGAGTGGTGGAATATCCGCCACTCGTCAGATAGAATTCCCGCTATGTTCCGCCGGAACCTGGGTCCTGCGCTCGAAGCCGCGCTCGCCGATACCCCGGTCGTCCTTGTCTCGGGCGCGCGCCAGACTGGCAAGTCCACCCTCGTCCAGCACATGGTCGCGGGGAACTACTACACCTTTGACGACGCCGGGACGCTCTCATCGGCCCGGGCCGACCCCCAGGGGTTCCTGGCCGCGCTGCCACGGCCCGCCATCCTCGATGAAGTCCAACTCGTCCCCGAACTCTTCCGCGCCATCAAGTTCGAAGTCGACCGCGACCGGCGGCCGGGCAGCTTCGTCCTCACCGGTTCAGCCAACATCATGGCGCTGCCGTCGCTTTCCGAATCGCTCGCCGGCCGGATGGAGTTGCTGACCCTCTGGCCGCTTTCTCAGGGCGAACTTTCGGGCATGCGCGAGGGGTTCATCGACGCCCTCTTCGACGCGGCGCCGCCGGTCCTCGGGCCATCGCGGCTCGGGCAGCCGGAACTTATCTCACGCGTCCTCGAAGGCGGCTTCCCCGAGGTTGTCCAGCGCGCGAACGCCGCCCGCACGCGCGCCTGGTTCCGTTCGTACACGACCACCGTGCTGCAGCGCCATGTGCAGGACATTTCGAACATCGACGCCCTCGCCGAGCTACCGCGCATCCTCTCGCTCGTCGCCGCGCAGGCAACGGGCATCTCGAACGTCGCCCGCCTCGCCCGCGACGTCGACATCCCGCCGACGAGCATGAAGCGCTACCTGTCGCTGCTGCAGGCGGCGTACGTGGTGCAGGCGCTTCCCGGCTGGTCGCAGCGGCTCGGCCAGCGGCTGATGAAGACCGAGCGACTGACGCTGGTCGATAGCGGCGTCCTCGCCTTCCTCCAGAACGTGACCGCGCAGCGGCTCATCACCGAGCGGCAGCTGCTCGGGCCGATCCTCGAGACGTTCGTCGAAATGGAGTTGCGGAAGCAGCTGGGCTGGTCCGAAACCCTGGCCACGCTCTACTACCTGCGCACCCACAGCGGCACCGATGTGGACCTCGTGGTCGAAGCGAGCGACGGTCGGCTGGCCGGGATCGAAGTTCGGGCGGCGGCGAAAGCGGACGGCAGGGACTTCCGCGGTCTCGAATTCATGCGTGAACACCTCGGCGAGCGGTTCGCCCGCGGCGTCCTGCTGTACACGGGCGAGCAAACCCTCCCCTTCGGCGACCGCCTCTGGGCGATGCCAATCGACGCCCTCTGGCGCTGGGGCGCCACGCCCGGCCGGTGAAATTGGTGTGGGAGCGGCACCTTCCTTCATCCCGGGCGCGAGGCTCTTTGCCCGTCGATAATGATTCGCCTGCCGGGGTCTCCCCAGCAGGCCAGAGGGGGACGATTGCAGAACGCAGCAACCGCCGGGAATTTCGAATCCTCGGTCCTTCGGCAGCTTTCCACGCTCGACCGGTTGCTCCCGGTGTGGATTGGGCTGGCGATGGCCGCGGGTCTGTTGCTCGGCCGCGCCTTCCCGGACCTGAATGACCAGCTTGACCGCGTGAAAGTTGGCGAGACGTCGCTGCCCATCGCCGTTGGCCTGCTCGGGATGATGTACCCGGTGCTCGCGAAAGTGCGCTACGGGCGCCTGCGCGAGGTGACGGCAGACAAGCCGCTGGTCGGCTCCTCGCTGGTTCTGAACTGGCTCGTTGGGCCTGCGCTGATGTTCGCGCTGGCCTGGCTCTTCCTCCCGGACCTGCCGGAGTTTCGTACCGGCATCATCCTCGTCGGCCTCGCGCGCTGCATCGCGATGGTCCTGATCTGGAACTCGCTGGCCTGCGGCGACTCCGAGGCAGCGGCCGTGCTCGTCGTGCTCAATTCGCTGTTCCAGGTCGCCGCCTATGCATTCCTCGGCTATTTCTATCTACAACTGCTGCCGGGCTGGTTGGGGCTCGAACAGACGGCGGTGGATTTCGTCCTCTGGGATATCGCGAAGTCTGTCTTGATCTTCCTGGGTGTTCCGCTGGCGCTCGGCGCGCTCACGAGCATCGCCGGCCGGCGCGTCCGGGGCGACGACTGGTACGAGGGGCAATTCCTGCCGCGGGTGGGGCCGTGGGCGCTGTATAGCCTCCTCTTCACCATCGTGGTGCTGTTCGCCATCCAGGGCGACGCCATCACCTCGCAACCGCTGGACGTGGCCCGCATCGCCGTTCCCTTTCTCGTGTACTTCGGCCTGATGTGGACGGTCTCGTTCGCGTGGGGGCGCGCCCAGGGCCTCGACTATCCGCGAACAGCGACGCTG
>JBDHWA010000104.1:0-7129 GCA_039809945.1 Dehalococcoidia bacterium
CGAGTTCGCATCGTCGACAGCCTCCGCCACGACGGTTGAGGCCGCCACGTCCGTGCTTCGCCAACCCGTCCGCCGTTTGCCGCCCCGAAGCGGGCGGCGATAAACTGACCCTTCCACTTCCCTTCGCGGAGTTCCCTTGTGCATGTCATTGGGCTGACGGGTGGGATCGCCAGCGGCAAATCCACTGTGACCCGATTCTTCAAGGACCGCGAAATACCGGTCATCGATGCAGATATCCTCGGCCACCGGACGTATGACCCCGGGACTGACACGTTCGCTGCAGTGGTCGCAGCCTTCGGGCAGGACCTTGTTGCCCCGGATGGCTCGATTGACCGGCGTGTGCTTGGCGGCAAGGTCTTCGGCAAGCCCGAAGAACTGAAGCGACTTACCGATATCGTCTGGCCGGGCATCCGAAAGCTTGCGAGCGAAGCGCTCTCCGAGTTCGAAGCCGCCGGCAACACGCTCGTCGTGCTCGAAGCGGCGGTCATGTTCGAAGCCGGGTGGGAAGACCTCGTCAACGAGGTCTGGGTCGTGGTCGTAGAGCCTGACCTCGCCGTCGAGCGGCTCGCGACCCGCAACGGTCTCGACGCAGCCGCGGCTCGTGCCCGGATTGACTCACAGCTTTCGAACGCGGAGCGCATCGCCCGCGCCGATGTCGTCATAACGAATAACGGGACGCTGGACGAACTCGAATCGAACATCCAGCAGGCCTGGAACGCCCTTCAAGAACGCTTGCAGACCGCGGCGGAGAGGTAACGAACGTGACAGAAACAGCGAGCCATCCCGCACCGACCATCTACGCCGTGGAGGAATACGCCGTCCACGATGAGCCGTACTACCTCCCCATCGCCGACGAAGTGCAACTGTTCGAGACGGCATACAACCAGCGCATCCCGGTTCTGCTGAAGGGCCCGACCGGCGCTGGCAAGACGCGCTTTGTGGAGTACATGGCCTACAAACTGGGCCGCCCGATGATGAAGGTTTCCTCGCGCACCGGTGAGGAAGCGGAGCACCGGATGCCGCTCATCACCGTCGCCTGCCACGAAGACCTCACCGCAAGCGACCTCGTCGGTCGTTACCTGCTCGATACCGATGGGACGAAGTGGGTCGACGGCCCGCTCACCCGCGCCGTGAAGGTCGGAGCAATCTGCTACCTCGACGAAGTGGTCGAAGCGCGCAAGGACACGACCGTCCTCATCCACCCGCTGACCGACTACCGGCGGCTGCTCCCCATTGAAAAGCTCGGCCAGGTGATCGAGGCGGCCGAGGGTTTCCTGCTTGTCATCTCCTACAACCCCGGCTACCAGAGCGCACTCAAGGACCTGAAGCACTCGACGCGCCAGCGGTTCATCGCCATCGAGTTCGACTACCCGCCGCGCGAGCAGGAAGCCGAGATCATTGCGCACGAGGCTGGCTGCTCGCGAGACGCTGCCCTGGACCTCGCGCGCCTTGGCGAGAAAGTGCGCAACCTGAAGGAGCACGGCCTAGGCGAAGGCGTCAGCACCCGCCTGCTTGTCTATGCCGGCAAGCTGATGTCACAGGGTGTCCCTGCCCGGCGTGCCTGCCAGGTTGCCATCACCTGGGCGCTGACCGACGACTCCGAGGTGCAGCGGAGCATCGAAGAAGTGGTCACGAGCATTTTCGAGTAGTGGCCGCTCGCCGGGACTGGCTGCTTCAGCGGCGAGGCCTTTGCTGGCTGAGGAAAGCGTTGGCGCCTCGCAGGTGAAGCTCGGAATTGTCTCCGACATCCACTGCAACATCGCAGGGCTCGAACGGGCGCTCGAACTGATGGCGCCGTTCGACCAGTTGTGGTGCGCCGGCGATGCCGTGTTCCAGTTCCGCTGGTCGAACGACGTTGTCGCCCGGCTGCGCGAACTTGGTGCGGTGGTCGTCCTCGGCAACCACGAAGAAACGATCCTCGGACGTGACGGCGAGCGCGCACTCTCTTCGCCCAGGGTAGATCAGGACCTCGTGGCATGGATGCGCGAGCAGCCGTACCGGGTCCAACGCGAGGTTGACGGGCGGGTCGTCGTAATGACGCACGGGTCGCCATGGGAGCCATGGAAGGACTACCACTATCCGCACGAGACCGTCTGGGCGCGGGCAGCCGAACTCGAATGCGATGCGATCATCGTCGGCCACACGCATTACAAGATGGCCCAGAAGTTCGGGCGCTGCCTCGTCATCAACCCCGGGTCTGCGGGCGATCCGAGAGACCACCGGAACGACTTCCAGCTCTCCTGTGCGACCTGGGACACGACAACCGATGAGGTCACGTTTTACGATTATCCAGACCCGACACGCCACTTCGTGAAGAGTTCCGGTGCGCTCTGAGCCGCCCGTAACGGAAGTGCGTACGCCGGGTGGCGCGGAAACGGGCGGGAACTCAGGGAGGCAGACCACGGCATGACGATCATCGGTGAACTGCTGGCGCGCCACCATGAACGGCTCTCGGGCTTCCCGGCGCCGCTGGAACAGCATTACGAGGCTGGTCTGCGCGCCCTTGCGCCCCGCCTCACGCCGTCCCAACTCCAATCCTGGGCCGAAACGGGCGTCGAACTGACCGCGCTCAGCCTGAGATCGTGGGAAGCCGCGGTCGAGTACTTCCGGGCCGGGACCGCCTTCCCCAGGAGTGCGACGTGGGAGGCCATCGAGACGCTCGGTCGCGAAGCCCTGCAGATGGCAGGTGAGTCGGCCCCGCTCGCTGTCAGTTTCCTGCGCGCCTCTCCTCCGACCATGGAATCGGTCGGCCCTGCGCATGTGCGCCAGTGGGCAGACCTGGGCCGCCGGCTCTACAAGGGCAACTGGAAGAGCTCCTCGCTGGCGGCACAGTTCTTTGACCTGGCGCCCGAGGTGTTCAGGGTGCTCAGGATCGGCCAGGCGGCACGGCTCGTCCTCTTCATCGACGAACTGTCGCGCCACAGCTACGAACTCGCCTCAGCCTGCCTTTCCACATCGCCCACAGTTCTGCAGCGGCTCGACGAAGACGACCGCCTGCCGTTCATCGGCTTCGCCGTAGAGCTCGCTCAGTCAGCCTGGGCCGATTCACGGTCGTACTTCGACCGCGGCTCGGTCCTGATCCAGAAGGTTCACGGACCCGTGCGCGAGCGGTACCTAGTGCTCGCCGCGCAGGTGGCC
This sequence comes from Dehalococcoidia bacterium, assembly GCA_039809945.1. GTDB lineage: Bacteria > Chloroflexota > Dehalococcoidia > Tepidiformales > Tepidiformaceae > Amarobacter. Next base: position 3,139 of record JBDHWA010000104.1, read on the forward strand.
CGCGGGCACAACCGGTCCGCGTTCCAGTTTTTCGAGGATGCTTCGAACGCTCTCGCCGAACTCGATCCCGATGACCACACCAAAGTCATCGAGTTGGCCGAACAGCTCGCGCCGTACTCGGCGTTCGCGGCGATGGACTTCGTCACGAGCGTCCCCCGGGTTCTCGAACGGATCCGCATCGATGAGCTCGAGCCATGGCACAACGCCGGGCTGCGCATCCTTCAGTCGAGCCACGACGGCGGCGAGGCCTACTTCCGTCTGCAGTCGACGCGCGCCGAGGACATCCTCGAAAACCTCTCCGCGCGCGTGGAGCTTTCGAAGGTTGGCGAGATCATCCGCCTCTACTGCAAGGCGTTGACTGGCCGGAACGTGAGCGTCCAGACGTCGGAGTCGCTGGCCGAAAAGGGCATCGGCTGGGTGGAAGAGCACCGTGCCAGCACGGACGGAAGCACGATCTATCTGCCGGAACTGATGGAGCGCTTCCACGAGAAGGAAGACAACTTCGCCGCGATGAAGGTGTTCGCCACGCACCAGGCAGCGCACATCGAGTTCGGCAGCTTCGACTTCGAATTCAATCGGCCCGGCGCCGTGTTCCCGCTTCGGCGTGTCCAGTTCGCTATCCAGCGTGAACGCCCGGCGACAACCGACATGGAGGAGTATTTCGACCTCTTCCCCGAGCGCCAGCTGGCCAGTGACCTGTTCACCATCGCCGAAGACTCGCGCATCGACTGGCGGGTGAAGCGGGAGTACGGCGGCATTCGCAAACCACTCGTTCGCATGCAGCAGGAGGAGTTGCCGAAGCGCCCGGACGTGCGCCAGTTGCCGTTGCGCAACGGTTTCGTCGAGAACCTTGTTCGCGCCAGTCTCGACGGTGTCGATGCGGTCAGGTGGCCGAAAGATCGTGCCGAAGTGATGGCGCGAGCGCTCGGCATCCTGAAGGCGGTCCAAACCGAGGAGGCAGCCGTCGAAGACGCTGCCGAAGCAACCCTCGCTCTCTACGAGATCGCCATCTCGATCCCGAACATCTACGAGAATATGGACCCGGATCAGTGGGATTCAGTGGAACCCATGGAGGCCGGGCAGGCAATGCCCATGCAGGGCGGCGAAGCCGGCGGTGAAGGTTCGCAGATGCAGCTCGGCGGGGTTGACGGCGCGGAGGGGGATGCGGACTACGAGAGTCCGCAAGAGATCGACTTCCGCGGCGACTTCAAGCCGGAGCTGGCCGAACTCCTGATGAAGTTGAAGGAGAACGCCCAGATGGGCGAAGGGGGCCAGATGTCCCCCCAGCAGCTGACCCCGGAACAGCTGGCCGAACTGCTCGCGAAGAGCGTGGAGATCGACCTCGATGCGATGTACGACGGCGACCTGGACGCTTCGACCGGCATGTTCATGAGCAACCTGATGAAAGAGGCCGGGAACCCCTCTTCGGAGAAGGGCGACCAGGGCCAGCCAACCAGCGACAACAGCACCGGGGCAGGTGAGGGCGAAGAGCCGCTCATCCCAATCGTCACGGTCTACTACTACGACGAGTGGGACTTCCGGGCGCAGGATTACAAGCCTCGCTGGTGCGCTGTGAAGGAGTCCAAGCTCGAAGAGGGCGAGGAGAACTTCTACGAAAACGCCCTCCGCGAGCATGCGGGGCTGGTCAGCCAGACGCGCAAACAGTTCGAACTGATGAAGCCGGAGATGTTCCGGAAGATCAAGAAACTCCCGGACGGCGAAGACTTCGACCTCGACGCGGCTATTGAGTGGATGATCGAAAAGCGCGCGGGCGTCAACCCGAACGAGAAGATCTACTGGCGCCGCAACAAGATCGAGCGCGATGTCGCCGTGGCGTTCCTCATCGACATGTCCGCGAGCACGGACGAGGAGATCAACAAGCGCGAGAAGAAGTACGACGACGATGACTACGACGACGACCCGCGCAAGTACCTGAGCTGGTGGGTCTCGAAGCGCCGCCAGGAGCTGACGAGCCCGCCCAAGCGGATCATCGACCTCGAAAAGGAGTCGACCGTCCTGCTGATGACCGCCCTCGAGACCATCGGGGACCAGTACGGGATCTACGGCTTCAGCGGCTACGGCCGGGACAACGTCGAGTTCTTCGTTATCAAGGACTTCGACGAGAACCTCGACCAGAAAATCAAGAACCGGCTCGACAAGGTGACGCCCATCCGCTCGACCCGGATGGGCCCGGCGATCCGTCATGCCACCTTCAAGCTGATGGAGACTGACGCGAAGGTGAAGATCCTCGTGCTCCTGAGCGACGGCCGCCCGCAGGACCACGGCTATGGCCGGGACAGGACGGAGAAGGAATACGCCATCCATGACACCAAGCAGGCGCTCAACGAGGCGAAACGCGAGGGAATCACGCCGTTCGCTTTGACCGTGGACCGAGCCGGCCACGACTACCTGAAGACGATGTGCGAGGACATGGGGTACGAGGTGGTCGCCGACATCGAGGCGCTGCCTAGCCGTCTGCCGACGCTCTACCGGAGGCTCACAGAGTAGCGTGCGGCTCATCCTTGTCCGCCACGGCGAGTCGATTGGCAACGCTGCCGGGGTGCTGCAGGGCCGCCTCGATTATGGCCTGAGCGAACGCGGGCTGGCGCAGGCGAAGCTCACGGCCGAACGGCTCCAGGCAGAGCCGCTTGTGCGCATCGTTTCGAGTCCGCTGAAGCGTGCAGCGGAAACGGCGCGTTTCGTTTCGTCAGCGGTGTCCGTTCCGGTGCAATTTGATGACGACCTCGCCGAATACGACATCGGTGAAGGCGCCGGGCTGACCCCGGCAGAGTTGCGCGAGCGGTTCCCCGAGTTGCTCCAGCCCCGGCCGCACGGCGAGCGGTTCGCGTTCCCCGGCGAAGAGGGGCGCGACCACTTCCACCAGCGCCTGGCGGGCGCTCTCGCGCGCTATCAGCAGCTGGATGGGCTGACAGTTGCGGTGGCCCACGGCGGCGTGGTGTCGGCTATCTGCCACCTTGTGGTCGGTCTCGACCTCCACCGCCGGGGGGTCTTCCAGGTCGGGAACTGCTCCCTCACCGAGGTCATCACCGACCGCAGCGGGCGCCTGATGCTGGCGAGGCACAACGACATGTGCCACCTCGAAGGCATCGCCACGCTCGCTGACCGCGGCTGACTGCAGGGCGCTACTTCTGCGCTTTGGCCTGCTGCTCGAGGATGGTGTTCGCGATGAGCTTGGCGTGCGGGTAGGGCTTCCAGCCCTCGGGGGTGTTGTAGTAGCGCGTGCCTGCCTGGTATTCATCGGGTTCGCGGTCGCCGTACTCGACATCGACGCCGTTCACGCGAATCGAAGGCGAACCAAGGAACTTCTTCGTACGGGCGTCCTCCGAATCAAACACTTCGGTGTAGAACACCTCGATCGATGGGTCGGTGGACTCGATCGCCAGGCGCATCGCCTCTTCAGCCTTATCGCTTCGGCCAGTCGCCTTCGAGTACAGGAATTCGATCTTCATTGCTGGTCTCGTTCTCTTGAATTGGATGGCGGTTCGGCCCGGAGCCCTGCCCAGCGGGCTACTGCGCGCCCTTCGAAGCCGAGTTCGCCTGGTACGTAATACTGTGGCGAGCCAAGTTCTTCGGGCAAATAGCGCTCACCCCTCGCGATGTGCCCCGGTTCGTGGTGTGCATACCGGTAGCCATCCCCGTAACCGAACTCGCGCATCATCCCCGTCACCGCGTTTCGCAGGTGCATCGGCACGGGCAGGTGGGCCGTGCGTTTGGCGTCGGTCATTGCCCGTCCGTAGCCTTCGCCTGCGCTGTTGCTCTTCGGCGCCAGCGCCAGGTAGAGGGCGCACTCCGACATCGCGTAGTAGCCCTGTGGCATGCCGACGAAGTGGACTGCCTGCTGGCATGCGGTCGCGACCACGAGCGCCTGAGGGTCGGCAAGGCCGATGTCCTCGCTCGCCAGGATGACCATCCGCCGGACGATGAAGAGCGGGTCCTCTCCTGCTTCGAGCATCCGGGCCAACCAGTAGAG
>JBDHWA010000105.1:0-7119 GCA_039809945.1 Dehalococcoidia bacterium
CGAACGGAAGAAGTCGGCGATGCACTTGCGCTGGCCGGTGGACTGGCGCGGGTACTTGAGGCGGACGGGCTGGCCGGCGGGCTTGCCGGCGCGCAGTTCGGGCCAGCAGACCAGTTCGTTCTTGTCTGCGAGGCAGGGGAAGTAGCCGTAGACCACCTGCGGCACGAGCAACTGGTCGGAGATGGCCTGTTCGGCCCAGCGTCGGAAGACCGGCCGCACTTCCTCATCGACGAAGGCGTTGTATTCGATGTCCGACCGTTCGCCGCGCTGGTACTGCCACTGGCCGCGGAAGAGCTGGGTCTCGTTGATCCACGGGTAGATGTCACGCAGCGGGATGCCCCGGACGACGCGGCTGCCCCAGAACGGCGGCGTCGGAATCGGCACATCCCGGGCGGTCTCGGTCTTCACGTACTCGTCGAGGTTCGAGGTGTCGGTCCCGGGAGCGGTCACCTGCACCGGGTCGTAGACCGAGTCGGCGGTCACTTCGGCGCCGCCGCGGGTAAGCACCGGGAGCGGGCGACCTTCGCGGGCCGCGGGCACCACCTTTTCGAGCGTCGCGAGGCCTTCGAAGGCGTCCTGGGCGTAGTAGACCACGCCCTTGTAGAGCCGCCGCAGGTCGTCTTCGACGTAGCGCCGGGTGAGGGCGGCCCCGCCGAGGATGACCGGGTAGTGGAACAGCTCCCGGCTGTTCAGCTCCTCCAGGTCCTCGCGCATCACGACGGTGCTCTTCACCAGCAACCCGGAGAGGCCGATAGCGTCAGCTTCCACCTCCTGGGCCTTCTCGATGATGTTCTGGATCGGCTGCTTGATGCCGATGTTGAAGGTCGTGTAGCCGTTGTTGCTGAGGATGATGTCGACGAGGTTCTTGCCGATGTCGTGGACGTCGCCGCGGACGGTGGCGAGGACGACGCGGCCCTTGGTCGAGCCCTCCGTCTTCTCCATGTACGGTTCGAGGTAGGCGACGGACTGCTTCATCGTCTCGGCCGACTGGAGGACGAACGGGAGCTGCATCTTGCCGGCGCCGAACAATTCGCCAACCACGCGCATGCCATCGAGCAGGTGCTCGTTGATGATGGTCAGCGGGTCGAAGCGGGTGAGCGCCTCGGCGAGGTCATCGTCGAGGCCGCGCCGGTCGCCGTCGATGATGCGCTGCTTGAGGCGCTCTTCCACCGGCAGCGTCGAGCGGTCGACCTTCTCCGCCTTGCTCGCCGCTTCGTTTTCGAAGAGGGAAATGAAGTGCGTGAGCGGGTCGTACCCTTCGCGGCGGCGGTCGTAGATGAGGTCCCGCGCGGTGTTCAGCTGCTCTTCCGGGATGCGGTTGAGCGGCACAATCTGCTTCGCATTGACGATGGCCGAATCGAGGCCGTGGTCGATGGCTTCGAAGAGGAACACCGAGTTGAGAACGCGCCGGGCGGCCGGCTTCAGCCCGAACGAGCAGTTCGAAACGCCGAGCGTGGTATGGACGCCGGGGAACTCCGCCTTCATCTGCTTGATCGCGTTGAAGGTCTCCATCGCATCGCGGCGAAGGTCCTCCTGGCCGCCCGAAAGCGGGAACGTGAGGAAGTCGAAGAGCAGGTCGCCGGGTTCCATGCCGTACTCGCCGACGGCGAGGTCGTAGATGCGGCGGGCGACGCGCAGCTTCCACTCGGTGGTGCGCGCCTGGCCCTCTTCGTCGATGGTGAGGGCGATGGCGGCGGCGCCGTGGCGCTTGATCAACGGGAGCACGCGGCGAATCTTCCGCTCGCCGTCCTCCAGATTGATCGAGTTCACGATGGCCTTGCCGCCGTAGAGCTTGAGCGCGGTTTCGATGACCGGCGGCTCGGTGCTGTCGAAGACGAGCGGGAGCGTGCTCTGCGTGCGCAGCGCCGAGGCCACCCGGTCCATATCGACGACGCCATCGCGGCCCACGTAGTCGACCATCACGTCGATGACGTGCGCGCCTTCGGCCGCCTGCTCGCGGGCGAGGGCGACGATGCCGTCCACGTCTTCGGCCAGCAGGAGGTCGCGGAAAGCGCGCGAACCGGTCGCGTTCGTACGCTCGCCGATGACGAGGAACGAGATGTCCTGTTCGATCGGCACGCTCTGGTAGATGGAGGAGACGTTGGCCTCATAGGGCGCGTGCTCGCCGCGGAGGAACTCGGCGCGGGACGGCCGGAACTCCGGTGCGCGCCGGCCGATTGCGGCGATGGCGGCCGCGAACATCGCCGGGGTCGTGCCGCAGCAGCCGGCGACGATGTTCGTCCCGAACTCGGTGACGAAGGTGTGCTGGTGCTTCGCAAACTGCTCGTCGGTCAGGGTGTAGCAGGCCTGGCCATCGATGACCTCCGGGAGGCCAGCGTTCGGGCCGATGAACACCGGGCGGCGCGAGTGCTCGGCGAGATACCGCACGTGCTCGGTCATCTGTTCCGGGCCGGTCGCGCAGTTGATGCCGATGATGTCCACGACATCGATCGGTTCCAGGGAGGTCAGCGCGCAGGCGATGTCGGAGCCGAGGAGCATCGTCCCGGTGGTCTCGATGGTAACGCTGGCGATGACCGGGATGCGCTTGCCGGTGACCTCGAAGGCCTGCTCGCAGGCGGTGAGGTAGGCCTTGGTCTGTAGGAGGTCCTGGCAGGTTTCGACCTTGAGGACGTCGATGCCGCCTTCAATGAGGCCGATGGCCTGCTCGCGCGCGCCCTCTACCAGTTCGTCCCAGGTGATGTGGCCGAGGCTCGGGAGCTTGGTGCCGGGGCCCATGGTGCCGAAGGCGTAGCGCGGGTGGTCCGGCGTCGAATAGCGGTCGCGGACGCGGCCGATGACCTCGGCGGCGAGTTTGTTCAGTTCGCGCGTGCGGTCCGCGAGGTCGAACTCGGCGAGGACGACCGGGTTCGCGCCGAACGAACAGGAGTCGGCGGCGTCGACGCCAACCTCGTAGAAAGAGGCGTAGATGCCTTCGAGGATGGCGGGGTTCGAGACGTTGAGCCATTCGGGGCAGCCGTCGTGGTCTTCGCCGTCGGCGGCAACGTAGGCCTCGGGCTTCAGGTTCAGCGACAGGAGCGTCGAACCGATCGGACCCGCGGAGTAGAGCACCTGCTCGCGCAGGCGATGCAGCAGTGGGTGGTCAAGTGGCCGGTACATAGGGCAGGAATCCAGCGTAGCACAGGAACCCGTCCGGGCCGCCTTCGGCTACCAGACCTCCGGGGCCCAGGGCTTCGGGTTCCAGGCGAACATCGCATCGGCGCGGGCGACGGCCTCGGCGCTCCCGGTGATGCGCCCGGCCCGGGCGAGCGGCCACGCAGCCGTGCCGCCGAGGTACAACGCACCCAGTTCATTGATGCTCGTCGCGAGGTCCGGCTCACGCGTGGTGGGCACACAGGTTGCACCGCCGGGGCCTGCCGCCAGGAGGTAGCGGCCGGCCGCCCACGGGCAGAAACTGTCAGTTATGTCGATGACCAGCTCGCCGTCGACGGCGTAGCGGCGCGCTTCGAGGGCGCGCGGGACATCGACGATGCGCACCCAGAGCGTGTCCTGCGGGCGGTGCAACAGCCGTCGGGAATCGGCGAGCATGTGGTAAAGCGGCTCATCCACAGGACGCCATTCCGCTTCGATGGTCTCGATCAGGTCGACCCCGAAAGCGTGCTGCCAGAGGGCGGAATAGGCCGCATCGGTGGTCGCCAGCAGCGAGTTGATGCGGAGCGTGTTGGCGGCCCAGCCGTTCGCGTCTTCTTCCTTCACGCGGTAGCGAAGGTAGCCGAGCACCTTCCCGTCCTCTTCGTACTGGACGTTCAGCAGCGAACTGAAACCGGGTGGCGGCGGCCATTGCGGATCCCGGAATGTGCGGTTCTCCCACCAACCGGGCGTGCGGTTGTGCATCCCCGGGCGCTGCTGGCGGACGGCCTCCCAGACGGCCGGGAAGGTGGCGAGCGCCGTCGCCCGGTCGACGTAGCGGGTGCGGCCGCTGAACGAAGGCGCATGCCGCAACTCGGCCCGGGTCCGATTGATGGACATCAACTCGACGCCTTCGGCGGCCATGCCGTAGCCGAAGCGGCCGTAAATCTGGGACTCCGAAGCCCAGAGCGCCGCGATCGGTTCGCCGCGGTCACGCACCTGGTCGAGCTGGTAGCGCATCATCGCCGTGAGGATGCCGCGGCGGCGGTGGCTCGGCAGCACCGTCACCCAGGTCAGCCCGCCACAGGGCACGGAGCCGCCGGGCGTGCTCATGTCGAAGGTCCACGTCCCCGCCGTGCCCACCACCTGCGATTCGTCCCAGGCGGAGATGGAGCGCGAGAGGTCGGCGTACTTCAACGTCGAGGCGATGCTCTCCGCCGGGCGCGGGTCGTGCCCGAAGCCGATAGCGTTCGATTCGAAGAAGGCCGGGGCTTCCTCCGCGGTAATGGGCCGGATGGGGTAGTCCACGGGCGCTCCTCGCAGGTTTCGAACGATGGTACACGAGCGCTGCAGCAGCCAGCGTGAACGCCGCCACACTCCGTGGGGGATGCACGAAGCGGGGCCCGCAAGGGACCCCGCTTCGGTGGGTTCGCTTGCGAGACGCTAGTTTTCGGGGGTGAAGCGGACCGGCAGGTGCTTGATCCCGCCGATGAAGTTCGAGCGCAGGCGCTGCACCGGCCCGGCCAGTTCGATGTCCGGGAAGCGGCGGAACAGCTCCTCGTAGAGCACGCGCAGTTCGAGCTTGGCGAAGCCGGCGCCGAGGCAGAAGTGCTCGCCGATGCCAAAGGCCAGGTGGTCGTTCGGGCTGCGGGTGATGTTGAACACGTCGCCGTCGGGGAAGACGGCTTCGTCGCGGTTCACGGAGGGGTACCACATGACCACGCGCTCACCGGCCTTGATCTTCTGGCCGCCCACCTCGGTGTCCTCGAGCGTGTTGCGCGCCATGTGCATGACCGGCGAAACCCAGCGCAGGATCTCCTCGATCGCGCCCGGCAGGAGCGACATGTCGTTCAGCAGCTTCGCCTTCTGATCCGGGTGTTCGCAGAGGGTGAGCAGACCGCCGGACATGCCGTTCCGGGTGGTTTCGTTGCCGGCGAGGATAAGGAGGAAGCAGAACCAGAGGATGTCCTCGTCAGTCAGCTTCTCGCCCTCGATTTCCGAGTCGCAGAGGATGCTGATGATGTCGTCGCTGGGCGAGATGCGGCGGCTCTGGAGGGCCTGGGCGTAGTACCCGAACATCTGCATGGTACCCATGTTCCCCGTGATCCGGGCAGCGTCCTGGGTGCCGCGCTGGTCTTCGGGGACGTCCGTCTGGTACTCGGGGTCGCTCGGGCCAAGGACCTTGTTGGTCAGCTGGAACATGAGGCCCCAGTCCTCTTCCGGCACACCAAGCATGCGGCAGATGACCGCGAGCGGAATGTTGCAGGCGATGTCGATGACGAAGTCGCTCTCGCCCTTCTTCGCGATGCGGTCGAGGAGCATGTTCGTGGTCTCGCGGACCTTCGGTTCCCAGAGGGCGACGGCGCGCGGGGTGAAGGCCTTGTTCACGAGGCGGCGCATCTTCACGTGGCGCGGCGGGTCCATGGTGATGAGCATCTTGCCGTTGCCGGCAGCGGCGGCCGTGGTCTCGTCTTCGTTCACGGGGAAGAAAGAGACGATGCCCTTTTCGGACGAGAAGATCTGCGGGTTGCGGGAGACCTGGAGGACGTCGGCGTAGCGCACCATGTTCCACCAGCCGCGGCTGTACTCGTCCTCGGGACGCCAGCTGATGGGGTTCTCGCGGCGAAGGACTTTGAACGCTTCGTGGGCGCGGCCGGATTCGAAGAGCTGTTCGTCCCCGAGATCGATGTCGGCAAGGGTGAGAGGAGCGATTTCTGTAGTCATGGGTGATGTGGCCTCGGCATGGCGTTGAGTGTGCTTACCGCCCGGTCGATAGGGTACGGCACGGCGAACCCGCGGCGCTACCGTTTCCGAAATGCGAACCATTCCGGCCATCGGCGGCCCCGGCTTCGTAAAGCGGCGCACATTCTTTACCCTCGCTTGGGGACAGAAACGGCACGTTGAGCACACCCACCTGCCAGACTCCCGAAAGAGGCTCCCCTTTGGAAGAAACCACCACCAATGCCACCGCTGAAGTGACCGAAGCGCGCGCAACCCTCGAAGCGGCCATGTTCGAGATCAAGCGCGTCATCGTCGGCCAGGAGGCGATGCTCGAACGCGTCCTCGTCGCCCTGCTTTCCTCGGGACATCTCCTTATCGAAGGCGTGCCGGGCCTCGCGAAGACCCTCACCGTGAAGACCATCGCCGAGGTGCTCGGCGGCACCTTCCAGCGCGTCCAGTTCACCCCGGACCTCGTGCCCGCCGACCTCGTGGGCACGCGCATCTACCGGCCCGACCATGGGACCTTCGACACCGAACGCGGGCCGGTGTTCTGCAACCTCCTCCTCGCCGACGAGATCAACCGCGCGCCGGCGAAAGTCCAGTCCGCGCTCCTCGAAGTGATGCAGGAGCGGCAGGTGACCATCGGGCTCGAAACGTTCAAAGTGCCGCGGCCATTCCTCGTGATGGCCACCCAGAACCCGATCGAATCGGAAGGCACTTACCCGCTGCCGGAGGCGCAGGTCGACCGCTTCATGATGAAGGTGCTGGTCGACTACCCCGGCCTCGGCGAGGAACTGCTCGTGGTGCAGCGGTCACTCCAGCCGCAGGCCGAGGTCAAGCAGATCCTGACCGTCGAGCAACTGGAACAGTACCAGCAGCTGGCCGCCGGGCTGTTCGTCGACCGCGCCGTGGCCCAGTACGCCATCACCCTTGTGGACGCGACGAGGAAGCCGGCGAAGTACGGCCTGCAGCAGCACGAAGCCCACATCGCCTTCGGGTCCAGCCCCCGCGGCAGCATCAACCTCGTCCACGGGGGCCGGGCGCTCGCCCTCCTGCGCGGACGCCGCTATGTCCTCCCCGGGGACATCGCGGACCTCGCACGCGACGTGCTGCGCCACCGCATGGTGCTGACCTACCAGGCGCTCGCCGACAACGTCACGCCGGACGACATCCTCGATGGCGTGCTGAAGGCCGTCGCTCAGCCGCGGATCGAACTCGCCCAGGAGCTGAGCGCGTGAGTGCCGCCACCCTCCACGCCGTGCGCACGCCGGACAGGCCCGGCCCGGGGCCGATGCCCGAATCGGTGTTGCG
>JBDHWA010000106.1:0-7107 GCA_039809945.1 Dehalococcoidia bacterium
AGTTCGAGTTTGACGGCTTCCTGCGCGGCTTTCGGGATGCCGATATCGATGACCTGGACTTTGCCGAGGAGGCCGCTCGCTGGAGCCTGGTACATCCCCACCTTGGGCAGCCCGAAGGTGACCGTCATGTCCGGCGGCACGACCAGCGCGTCGGCGGCGCCGCTGTCGGCGTTGATGCCTGTCGGGAGGTCAACAGCCACGAGCTTCGGCGGCTGGTAGCTGTTGCGGGCCTGCGCCAGCCGGGTGAGGGCCTCGCCGACCGGCTCGGCCGGGTCGATTGGGCGCTGCTGGCCGATACCGAGGAGCGCGTCGATGACGAGGTCGGCGGCACCCAGGAGCCCATCGAGGGCCTGATGCTCAGGGTCGTTCCGGCCGTCGATGAGGGGAACCTGGCGGTCGTTCAGTTCGCCGAAGCGCTCTTCGTGGTGGTGGCCCTTCGGCAGGTAGACCGCGAGTTCGGCGCCCCAATCGGCGAGGTGGCGCGCCGCGACGAGTCCGTCTCCGCCGTTGTTTCCCGGCCCGGCGAGGACCACGATCCGGCGGCCTTCGAGCGTGCCGAGCAGCATCCACGCTTCCTGCGCGACGCCGAGGCCCGCTTCTTCCATCAACTGCGGTTCCGAACTGCCGGCAGCAATCGCGGCCTGTTCGAGTTCGCGCATTTGCGCGGCGGTCACGAGCTTCATCGCAGGCCCTTTTCGCGGATGAGGCGGAGGGCGTTTTCGCCGCGCCGGGGCGTGTCTTCGAGTTCGGTCATCGCCCGTTCGCCGACCACCGAAGCCATCGCCAGTTCGTTCGAGTGCGTGAGCGAGATTTCGAGTCCTCGCAGTTCAATCTCCTCGGCGCGTTTCGCCCCACGGCCGTAGAGGAAGACGAGGGGCTTGCCGCGGCGGTTCGGGAGGACCTCGATGTCGCGCCAGCCAACACCGCGGACGCCGGTGCCGAGGGCCTTCATCACCGCCTCCTTCGCGGCGAAGCGCGCCGCCAGCTCTGGAATCCGACCTCGGCAGTGGGCTATCTCATCCGGTGTGTAGACGCGGTTCAAGAAGCGGTCGCCGTGACGCGAAATCACGTCGGCCACGCGGTCGATTTCGATGATGTCGATGCCGTGGGCAAACTTGGTCGCCATGTGAGCATCGATCCTAGCCGAGCGGCGGGTGAGGCGCGCGGGGTTCAGGGATGGGCACGCGTTTCGATAATCATGCTGAAAGCGGAAGCGCATCGCCTCCGCGCCAGGATAGCCGACGCATGATTGTCCCTGACCGCCGCGCCCATCCCCGCTACCCGGCCTGGTTCCCGGTGAATGTCCGCATCGACGGCGAGCCGGCGCCGCGGGCTGGCATGCTCTGCGACGTTTCCCTGGGCGGCGCGCTGGTCTGGGGCTTTTGGTCCGATACGAAGGCCGGGCACGCGATCCTCGATGTCAGCTTCCGGTCTGAGCGGTTCGAACTGCCGGCGGCCGTTGTCTCCGTGGAGAAACAGTGGGACACGGTGGTCCTCCATCTCCAGTTCGACCCGGAGACGGCGGAGGACGCGCCCCGGTTGCTGGACCTGATCCACGAGCTGAAGACGCACTTCGAGGCCTACCAGGTGTACCTTGCCCACCGCGCCGACGATGACCCTGCGCTGGGCCGGACGGCCACCCAGTACCCCAACGACCGCGCCAGCGCATAGCCTGTCGGGGCCTGCGCCCTTACTCTCTGAGCCAGATGACTGCTCAGTTAATTGATGGCAACGCAATTGCAGCCCAGATCAAGGCCGACGTGGCATCCCGGGTCGTCGCGCTGAAGGCGAAGGGCCTCGAGCCGGGTCTTGCCGCCATCATTGTCGGTGACAACGCCGCGTCGATTAGCTATGTCTCGGGCAAGGCGGCCGACTGCGCAGAAGTGGGAATCTTTTCCGAGACCTTCCGGCTCCCGGAGACCTCGACCCACGACGACGTTATCCGGCTGATCGAGCGCCTCAACGCGGACGACCGCTTCCATGCCATCCTCCCCCAGCTGCCGATGCCCCGGCAGGTCCGGGAGCAGGAGGTCATCGATGCGATGCTCGCGCGCAAGGACGCCGATGGGCTGCACCCGGTGAACCTCGGGCGGCTGCTCCGCGGGGAACTGGACGGCGCCATCCCCTGCACGCCCCACGGCGTGATGGAGCTTCTGCGCGCCACCGGTATCGACCCGGCTGGGAAGCACGTCGTTGTGGTTGGGCGTTCGACGCTCGTCGGGCGGCCGCTGGCCGTGCTGCTCAGCAACAAGGCGGCCGGCGCCAACGCGACGGTCACTATTTGCCACACCGGTACGAAGGACCTCGGGCAGTTCACGCGCGAGGCCGACATCGTGGTGCTCGCGGCCGGTCACGTGAACACGCTGACCGCAGCGATGTGCCGGCCGGGCGTCGTCGTCATCGATGTCGGCGTGAACCGGGTGGACGCGCCGACGCGACCGAGCGGCTACCGCCTCGTGGGCGATGCCGCGATGGACGTTCGCGAAGTCGCTTCGTACGTCACGCCGTACACCGGGGGCGTTGGCCCGATGACGCGGGCGATGCTGCTCGTGAACACGGTTCGCGCCGCGGAGAAGCTCGCCCGCGGAGAATAGCTGGCCCGACCTGCCCAAATGCGCCTTTGCGGATGCCGTGCGACTATCTGGCGCATGAGTGAACTGCTTTCCCGGGCGAATGACCTTGCCCAGCGCATCTCCAGCACCATGGTGCGACTTTGACCTCGCCAACGATGAAGCTCGCGTAGAAGAACTCGAAGCGCAGTCCGCCGCGGCTGGCTTCTGGGATGACCCCGATCGCGCCCGCGACCTGATGCAGGAACTCGCAGCGGCGCGTGACCGCGTTGAAACGTGGGGCGGGTTGCACCGCCGCGCCTCCGACGCAGCAGAACTGATCGAACTCGCAGAGGCGGAAGGCGACAGCGACGTGCTCGCTTCGGCGGGCGCCGACCTCGAAGCCATCGAGAAGGAGTTCGAGGCGCTCGAGTTCCAGTTGCAGCTTTCGGGCCAGTACGACTCGCGGAACGCCATCCTCGCCGTGCATGCCGGCGCCGGCGGGACTGATTCGCAGGACTGGGCCGAAATGCTCCTCCGCATGTATCTCCGCTGGGCCGAACGGAAGGGGTACTCGACCGACATCCTCGACCTGACCGAGGGCGAAGAAGCCGGGATCAAGAGCACGACCGTCGAGATCAAGGGGAAATACGCGTTCGGCTACCTGCAGAGCGAGCGCGGCGTCCACCGGCTGGTCCGGCTCTCGCCGTTCAATTCGGCCAGCGCCCGCCAGACCAGCTTCGCGAAAGTCGAAGTGATGCCCGAAGTCGAGCAGGTCGGTGAAATCCAGGTCCCGGACGATGACATCCGGGTGGACGTCTACCGATCGAGCGGCGCAGGCGGCCAGAACGTCCAGAAGAACTCGACGGCAGTGCGCATCACGCACATCCCCACCGGGATCGTCGTGACCTGCCAGAACGAACGCTCGCAGGGGCGCAACCGGGAGAGCGCGATGAAGGTGCTCGAAGCGCGGCTCCTCGAAATCGAACTGAACCGGCAGGAAGAGGAGAAGGCGCGCCTCAAGGGTCAACACATGGACGTGAGTTTTGGCTCGCAGATCCGGAACTACGTGCTGCACCCCTATAAAATGGTCAAAGACGTGCGCACCGACTTCGAAACCAGTGACACCACCGCCGTGCTCGATGGCGAAATCGACGGGTTCATCGAGGCCTACCTGAAGTCACGCGTGGGCGAGGAGGCATGAGCCGGATCGCGCTCCTGTTCGGTGCGATGGTGGCTCTCTTCGTAGCATTCATTGCGGCGCCCGCACCTACGTCGGCTGTTGCACTGGTCGAATCATCCACGGTCGTGAACGGCTACCCGAAGACGCTGACCTTCAAGCTCACCGCGCGGGCTGATTCCGACATAACGGACGTTACGCTTGCCTACTCGATCACGGGCCGCGGCACGAGCGCACTCGACAAACCGAAAGACCTGGCGCCCGCGAAGAACCTGAGTACCGAGGTAGTGCTCCAGGTGAACTCGGCTGGCAACTACATCCCGGTCGGCTCCGAGTTCGTCTATCACTGGGAGATCACGACAGCGGACGGCCAGGTGACCAGGAGCGATGAGCAAACGTTCTTCTACCTGCCGCCGAACCAGGACTGGCAGAAGGTCTCGAACGACTTCATGACGGTCTACTACCACGGCGACCGCACTTCGATTGCCAACGCATACCTGAAGGCAGGCGCCGAGACTTACGACCGCATCGGGAAGCAGCTGTACGGCATCACCCTCAAGCAGATCCCCGTGAAGGTCATCATGTTCGCCGACGAGAAGGAGAGCAACGATGCCCGCCCCGGTAGCGGGTCGACCTTCGACTCCGCGGTGACCACCTGCGGGACCAAGGTGACCGACGACATCATCCTGCTCATCCCGGTTGCCTGTGGTTCGCCCGACAGAACAGACACTCTGCGGCACGAATTCGGCCATATCCTCAACGAGACGGCGGGCGAGGGTGCGCTCGGCAAGCTGCCGGCATGGCTTGATGAGGGGGCCGCGGTCTACGCCCAGTCCAGCCCGGGCGGGTACGAATCCGCGCTCAACGCGGCCGTCCGGGCGAACCGGCTCATCCCGTTCTCGCAGATGGGAAGCCCGGCGACGGATGCCCGCCAGGTCGACATCTTCTACGGCGAATCGTGGGCGATGGTGGACTTCCTCATTAAGAAGGGCGGCCCGGAGAGCTTCGCCAAATACATGGCCACCATCAAGGGTGGCAAGCGGTTCGACCAGGCGCTGACCGATGTCTACGGCTACAAGGACCTGGCCGCGTTCGAAAGCGACTTCCGGGACTCGTTCAACCTCCCGCCACAGTCCCAGGCGACTCCGCGCCCGACAACCGCGCCAACGAGGGCCGCTACGACGGCCCCCCGGACACCGACACGGACGGCAGTTGTCAATGCTTCGAATGATGACGACGGGGGTATCGACCGGGGGAGCATCATCATCGCCGGTGTCGCGCTGCTTTTTCTCCTCGCCGCCATTTTCGCGGGCCTGTTCGCGATGATGCTGGGGAACAACCGCCGGCAGGCCGCCCCTCCGAAGCCACGGGATCCTGGCCCGCCGGCCCCGCCGGATGCCTGAGTCAGGCTTCCTCGCGAAGACCGCCCCGCAACATCCAGAACCGCTGGAGCGCCGTGAAGTTCGCGAGCAGCGCGAGGACTGCGACGACAACAGTGAGCGCGTTGAACAGCAACCCGATGGTCAGCAGTGCGACGCGCTCCTGCCGCCGGAAGAGGCCGTCACGCATGGAGAGGCCCATCACTTCTGCACGCGCCCGCATGTAACTGACAGCGATACTGCCAAAGATCGCGGCGTAGGCTGCCGCGGCCTGGATCTGCTCGCCGCGCTCACTGAAGTACCAGCCGCAGGCGGCGAGCACAATTGCCTCGCTCGCCCGGTCGAGCACTGCGTCGAACACCGCGCCGAAGGGACTCGCGAGCCCGGTTGCTCGCGCCACGGCTCCATCGACGAGGTCGAGTGCAGAGAACACGACATAAACGATTCCGGCTGCGAGGAGGTTCTCGCGTGTGATCAGCCAGGCGGCGGCCAGGTTCCCGAAGAACCCGAACAGCGAGATCATGTTCGGAGTGACGCCGAGCCCGCCGACCGTCCGGCCAATCCCGTCCTGGATGCCCCGGGGCAGGCGCGTGGGGAGAAGCGTTACCGGCACGTCAGGCTTCTCGCGAGGCAGCAGCCAGCGTCTTCCGCGACTTTGACGCCGCTACCTGCTGGTGCTCGTAGAGGATGCGTTCGTAGTAGGAGAGCACGCGATGGGCGACATGGTCCCAGCTGTAGTGTTGGGCCAGCGCCTGGCCGCGCTGCCCGAACTCGGCGCGCAGCTTCGGGTCCCGCAGCAACGTGGTGATGGCGGCGGCCAGTTCGGCAGGGTCCTTCGGCTTCACCAGCAGGCCCTCTTCCTCGTGCGTCATCACGCCAGCGAAGCCCTCGATGTTGCTGGCGACGACAGCCCGCCCGGCGGCCAGCGCTTCGAGCAACACATAGCCCTGGCTTTCGTTGCCCGTGTTCGGGCAGGAGAAGACTGTCGCAGAGCGGTAGTAGCGCGGGAGGTCGGCGTAGGGCACGTTGGGCCGGAAGACCACGTCTTCGAACGCGGCCATCAGCCGTTGATAGCGCGTGAAGTCGCCGGCGCCGACGACGATGAGGCGCGTGTTCGGCACCTGTTCGCGCACGCGCAGGTACGCCCGGAGCAGGTATTTGAGGCCCTTTCGTTTCTCCGGACGGCCGACGAAGAGGACGTTCTGCTTGCCGTCGTTGAACTCCGGCATCGGCTCTGCCGGTGCGGAGAAATGGGCGTAGTCGATGCCGTTCGGGATGATGTTGAAGTACCCGGCGAAGTACCGGCTTACCAGCGACGCCGCCGCCGGGGAGACCGCGATTTTCCCCTCGAGCTTGCGAAACCAGCGCCGGGTTAGCGGCGTGGTGTAGCCGTAGAAGCGGTTCCCGCCGTCCTTGGCTGCGTGGAACGTCCCCACAGTCGCGGAGGCCGAATAGCGAAGGAAGTGGTACGGCAGGAGCGGCATCAGCGGCTCGTGGAGGTGTACGACGTCGAACTTCCCTTCGCGGAGGACGGCCTTCACCTCGGGGGACTTCCAGGCAAAGGTGATACGGGCGACGGAGCCGCTGACCCGCATTGGCCACGGCTTACCCATAACGGTCACTTCGTCGCGCGCCAGGGCAGGCTCTGAAGCGGGCGCGAAGATGGTCACTTCGTGGCCCCAGTCGCGGAAATACGCGGCGAGGTGCTTGATATGCGATTTCACGCCGCCCTCAACGCACCAGTCGTAGGGCGATACAATCGCGATCTTCATTTTCGATTCACCCGGAGCATCTTCCGAGGCGTCGCACTGTACCCCCATGCCAGCCCGGCCACCACGCGCATGATTCCAACGTCACGAAGGGAAGGGTACGGCCGCATGTGGGCTTGCGTCGTCCCCGAACGGATAGCTTCGCGTAAATGTTCGGCGGTTGAGCCTGCGAAGAGGGTCCAGCCCGTCCCAACGTGCGGCAGGTGGTGGGCGTCCGAGCCGCCGGTGAC
>JBDHWA010000107.1:0-7096 GCA_039809945.1 Dehalococcoidia bacterium
GTCCCGTCGTAGGTCACCGGGCGCCCCCGGCCACCATCTGGCGGGCGGCGAGCAGGTCCTCCGCGGTGTCGACGTCGTACCACGGTTCGCCCGAGACATCGACGGCTTCGAGTTCGCCCCGGCGGGCGAGTTCGGAGCAGATGACGCTCAGTTCGCAATCCTCGGCCACCGCATCGACGGCGTCCCAGGCGGCCGGCGACAGCAGGAACGCGCCGGTGTCGAGCGCGTCCCAGCGCGCCAGTCCCTTGCCGATGGCGGCAACCTTCCTGGTTCGCGGGATGAGGGAGACGCGGGTCGCCTCTTCGGCATAGTCGTCGGGCCACTGCGAGGCGTCTGTGGCGATGAGGCTCGTGCGCCCGTCTCGCGGGGACTCCGCCAGCGTCCGCACGATGGGCGCGGAAAGCAGGTGGTCGGCCATCAGGAGCAGGAACGGCGAATCGCCGGCGAGCGGCCGCGCGGCCCGCAGCGAGAGCGAGGCGCCGCCGTGGAAACGGCCGTTCCGGGCGAAGCTGAGGCGCACGCGCGATTCGCTCCCTTCGAGGGCCTGGACCACCTGCGCGGCTCGGTAACCGACCACCACGATCGCCTCCTCAATACCGGCTTCGGCCAGCGCATCGATGGTGTACCCGATGAGCGGGCGGCCGTTGACCTGGACGAGGGGCTTCGGCACGTCCGCTGTGTATTCGCTGAGCCGCCCCCCGTCACCCGCGGCAAGGATGACGGCGCGGATCACCGGCCCTGAACCTGTTGTTGCACCTTTCTATACTACCGGCCCGGCGCGATTTCGCTCTCGCCGGGGCAACGAAGTAGGATGTGGTCACTACCTGGGGGCCTTCAACATGTGGAAAACGGTCGGCTATCTCTCGCTGCTCTGCGGGACCTTCATCGGAATGCTCATCGCACTCTCGATCGTGGGTATCAAAGGATAGCTTCCGTCCCGGGCGTCCATTCGCAGTCCCGGCGCCGGTATTCTTAGCGCCGTGACCCAGCAAGCCCTACCCGTTACGCCGGCTCAGCCCGCCCTCCGCGGGCTGTCTTCGTCTGATGCCATTGCGCGGGCGGCGGCCGGGCTTTCGAACCACGACTCCTCGAGCATCCGCACCGACGGCGATGTTGTCCGCGGCAACGTCGTTACCTTCTTTAATGTCGTCCTCGGCGCGCTCATCGCCGCCCTGCTCGCCGTGGGCGAAATCAAGGACGGCCTCTTCGTCGGCGTCGTCGTCCTCGCGAACGTCGCCGTTTCGACCCTGCAGGAGCTGAAGGCGACCCGCACCCTGCGCGAACTCCGCGCCCTGACCGCGCCGAAGGCCACCGTTGTCCGCGACGGCGAGGCGCGCGAGATCCTCGCCGAAGATGTGGTCCAGGGGGACCTCCTCCACCTTCGCAAGGGCGACCAGGTGGTGGCTGACGGCCACATCGTCGACCGCACAGCAGAGATCGACGAGTCGCTGCTCACCGGCGAATCCGACTCGGTCATCCGGCGGCCCGGCGACTTGCTCCGCTCGGGGAGTTTCTGCACTGCCGGCGACTGCTACTACACGGCCGAGCAGGTCGGTTCGGACGCGTACGCCTTCAAACTCACTTCCGACGCCCGCGAGATGGTGCGCCGCTCGACGCCGCTCCAGCAGCGCTTCCAGCGCATCCTGCGCGTCCTCCTGACCGCCACGGGCGTCCTCGCCGCCTGCCTGCTCATCTCCTACAACGTCGAGAACCGCGGGTTCGCCGAATCCCTCAAGGCCACCACGGCCACGGTCACCACCGTCGTGCCAACGGGCCTGCTCCTCGGCATGACCGTCGCCTTCGCGGTCGGCGCGGTCCGGGTTTCGCGCTCGGGCGCCATCGTCCAGGACATCAACGCCGTCGAAGCCCTCAACTACGTCGACGTCATCTGCCTCGACAAGACCGGAACGATCACGGCGAACGAGATGACCCTCGAGCAGGTGCACTGGATGCCGGGCGCCGAGGTGAACGCCGGCTGGCTCGGCGCGTTCGCCCAGGCCACCGCGCACGAAAGCAAGACCGCCGGCGCGATGGCCGAGGGCCTCGGCGCGCGTTCGAACGGCGCAGGCGCATCCGGTTCGGTGCCGTTCAACTCCGAGCGGCGCTGGAGCGCGCTCCAGCTCATCCTCGGCCACGAACGCCGCAGCTTCGTCCTCGGCGCGCCCGAAACCGTGCTCCCCCTCTGCGCCGACGGCGGCGAACTCGGCGAAATCTACGGCGCCGTCTCGGAGACGGGCCTGCGCGGCGTTGTGTTCGCCGAATCCCCGGACGGCCTGCCCTCGGCCGAGACGCGCCCCTCGGGTCTGCGCGCGCTCGCCCTCGTCACCCTCGGCGACAAATTGCGCGGCGAAGTCCGGCCCGCCTTCGACACCATGGCCCGCCTTGAGATCGAACCCAAGCTCATCAGCGGCGACAACCCCGGCACCGTGAAGGCGCTCCTCGGACAGCTCGGCATCACCCTGCGCGGCGGCGTCGTCGCCGGGGCCGACATCGAACACCTCGAAGGCGACGCCTTCCGCAACGCGGTCGAGGCGAACAGCGTCTTTGGGCGCATCTCGCCGGCGCTGAAAGCGCGCATCATCACCGCCCTGCGCGACCGTGGCCACTTCGTAGCCATGTGCGGCGACGGCGCGAACGACGTGCAGGCCCTGCGCTCCGCCGACGTCGCCGTGGCGATGGCCTCCGGCACCGGGACCACCCGCGCGGTGGCCGGCATCATTCTCCTCAACGACTCGTTCGAAGCCCTCATTCGCGGCACGAAGGAGGCGACCGCCGTCCTCGGCAACGCCGCCCGCCTGAGCAAACTCTTCATCGCGAAGAGCCTCTACGCTTTCCTTATTATTGTGGCCACGACGATGCTCGGGCTCGACTTCCCGTTCCTGCCCCGGCACGGGTCGCTCACGGCGCTGCTCACGCTCGGCATCCCGGCCGTCTTCATCTCTATCAGCGTGCCGCCGCCGGACGCCGGCCGGGACTTCACGCGGAACGTCTTGCGCTGGGCGCTGCCGGCTTCGCTCGCGCTGGCGGCGTCAGCCATCATCGTCCACCTGCTCGTCGAAGGCCTCCTGAACCGCGACATCGCCGAGGCGCGCACCCTCGTTTCGCTGACGATGGGGCTGACCGGGCTGTTCTTCATGGTCGAAGTGCTGGGCTTCCAGGGCGCGTCGTGGCGAAGCCTCACCCGCCCGGTGCTGACCACACTCCTCGGCGGCCTGCTCGTCGCCGGGTTCCTCGCCACTATCTATACGGCCCGCCTGCGCAAGTTCTTCGACTTCACCGAAGTGCACACCGGCGACTGGATCATCGTCGGCTGTGCGGTGGGCGCGGCGCTGGCCGGCCAGTACCTGTTGAGCCACTACTGGCAGCAGTTCCTCGACATGCTGACGGCCGCGCCGAAGAAGGGCGACGAACTCCGCGGCCGCGCGGTGTAGGGCGCGTTTTTCGCCAAGGCCCGCGCGTAAGCAAGGGCACGTGTCGAATCACCCCGCTGTCTGGCGTTGCCTGCCATCTGCGCCGTGCACGCGACCGCGAGCAGGTTGCCGGGGCGACCACGCCCTCCCTCACGGTCGGGCCTTTGCGAACGTGCGGTTCCCTGTGTGCCTCCCTTCCTCCGGCCCTGGCGCGGTAGACTGCCCGCCACCAACCGCAGGAGTTCGAACCAATGCCCGGCGCCGTCCTCTACGAACGCAATGGCCGCATCGCCACCATCACCTATAACCGCCCCGAAGCGCTCAACGCCATCAACGGCGAACTCCGCCAGGACCTCGACGCCTGCTGGGCCCAGTTCCGCGACGACGATGACGCCTGGGTGGCCATCGTTACCGGTGCGGGCCGCGCCTTCAGCGCCGGGGCCGACCTTCGTGACAGCGCCCGCCCGCGCGGCGCCACCCACTGGGAAACCCCCAGCCTCACCTCGCTCGAAAACGGCATCGAAATCTGGAAACCCACCATCGCCGCGGTCAACGGGTACTGCCTCGGCTTCGCCTGCACGCTCGTCGCCGCCTGCGACTTCGTCATCGCGAGCGAACGCGCCGAATTCGGCTTCCCCGAAGTGCGCATTGGCGTGCCCACCATCCAGGGCTCGGTGCGCATGCCCCAGAAGGTGGGCTGGCAGAACGCCATGGAGCTCCTCCTCATCGGCGAACGCGTCGACGCCCAGCGCGCGAAGGAGATGGGCCTCGCCTGGAAGGTAGTGCCCCACGACAGCCTGATGGACGAAGCGCGCGCCCTCGCCGAGCGGCTCTGCAAGAGCGCCCCTCTCGCCGTGCGGGCGACGAAGGAAGTGGCCTGGCGCGGCCAGCAGATGCCGTGGGTCGAAGCGATCCGCTTCGGCGAAACGATGCGGCGCGTGGCCGGCGCCACCGAGGACGCGAAGGAAGGCGGCGCGGCGGCCCGCGAGAAGCGCCAGCCCAACTGGCAGGCCCGTTGAGCGTGGCAGCGGGGCCGGGGGTTCGAAACCGCCAGGACTGTCCGGGCGAACGGCCCGCGCCGATCCGTAAATTCATGCGATTGGGTGCAAACCGGGTGTTAACCCTGCCCCGCCTTGCCGCGTTCTAAACCTCGTACGGGAGTCTACCCTCAGGGGTCGGCGTCTCGATCATTGGCGTTTAGGGAGATTGACCCAAGGTGGTTCGGTCGGTACCTTTCGCAAGACTTTACCAACGCCGGGGCCAGTGGCCCGGGCGGGAGCATGCTGCTCCCGCTTCAAGGGGAGGCAAGTTGGTTTTCAGCCAGTCCGGCCTATCCGCCTGCGTGGCGGACGGTTTTTCGAAAGCGCCCGTTCAACCGGGTTCCTCCCTTCGCTCGGGAGGAACCCGCTCTTATGTTGAGCGGGCTTTCGGTTCTGAGACGTATTCCGTGAAAGGAGGGCTGGCCATCGCGGGTTGAGCCCCGGCGCGCCGAAGCGGCCTACGGGCCGGAGGCAGGAGGCGGCGACTCGCGAAGAAAGACCTGATACCCGATACAAACGACCAGAGGGAAAGCCCGGACCCGCCCGGCGCCAGCGCCAGGACAGGGCGGCAGACGAGCGGGCGACCTCGCCAGTAGGAAGTGGTTTCGCAAGAAGCCACGAAGACGCAACGGCACAGCCCACGTGGCTTTGTGGCAACGAAATCAACCTTCCGAGCGTACGCCCGCAAATCCGGGCGAGTCCGGATACCGGCCCAACCAGCAATGGAAGGACCGGCCACCCTTAACCAGGGGCCACAGGCCCCAACCAGCTACGGCCGAGGGCATAACGCCCGGAGCCAAAGTGACTGGAGAGGTAGAACTACTTGAGTAAGGAAATTGCTCAGACGGTAGGCGGAAAGAAGATCGCGTGGCTCATCGCGATCGTCGCCGCCTTCGCGGTGTTCGCCACGGTCTCCCTGCAGAGCAATGAGGCGCGTGCAAACGCGACCATCACCTGCGGAACCGTAGACGGCAACCCGCCAACTGCTCCGTCTTCGACACTTCCTGTCGGCGACACCATCTATTGCCAGGCTGTGTCGGGCGCAGCGGTTACCGCTGGGTCAGTGCAGTGGACTGTGACGACTGCGACTGGCACCGCCAGCGCCACCATCACGAATTCCACGGCTGACGCCACGGTTGGCACTGCTCCGACTGATACTGCAGAGTTCGTCGTTTCCGGCAGTGGAACGTTCACGGTCAGCGTGGCGTTCACTGACGCGAATGGCCCGCACGCAGCGACGGAGACCGGCCAGACGACCAGCGCCTTCACGGTGGTTGGCGTGACCGGTTCGGCGACGAATGTTGCCGCCGGCCAGAACAGCACGGTGACGTTCAACATCCCGGCTGGCCTGACCTACTGCTCCGACGCCACTGCGGCCGGGGCGAACCCGCGCGTCTTCAACGCGAGCGACATGACGGTCTTCGGCCTCACGGTTGTGACCAACACGCCGAGCGCCGCGAACAACAACGCTGATGGCACCCACACCGTGGTTGTCCGGGATGACGCCACTGTTGGTGGTACCGTCACGCTCAGCACGCACCTCGCCGGCGCCGCCACTAACGCTGGCTGCTCGCCGACCGTGGTCACGCTGACCGCGGCGAACTTCGCAGTGCCGGAAATCCGCCACATCCCGGACAACGTTACTGCCCCTAACACCGGCACCGTGATCCCGCAGCAGGACATCAGCAGCAACGTCCGTGGCTCGCGCCACACGATCTGCACCGTTGCCCAGAACACGGGCATCGACGGTGCCGACGCTGGCACTGCCCAGGACGCGGCTGCTGTGCCGGTCCTCATCCCGGGCATCACGCTGGCGAACATCGCCATCACCAACGGCGGCGGCTATGCCTCCACCGCCGATACGGATCCGGATTTCACTGACGTCCGCATCTTCACCGGTGACGGCACGGCCACCGGTCTGCCCACGTCGACGGCAACTGCCGGCCTCCAGGGCGCGACCTGCATTAGCTGGGTCAGCACCGACGCGGGCGACCAGCAGATCAACATCGTTTACGTTGGCCTCAACGGCGTTCAGTACAACGCCTCGTGGGACAGCGACGGCGATGGCAACGGTCAGACCGTCCAGGTCAACCGTGCGCTGATCAAGGAGTGGAACCGCCTCGAGAGCAGCGTGCTGACGATCGAGGGCACCTCCCAGGGTGCTGCCCAGGACGTCACGATCTCTCGTGGCCTCGTCCTGAACCCGGCCTACGGCGCGTATGAAATCGCGTCCTCCGATAAGGACGTCGACATCTCCGACATCTTCGTTGGTAGCCACACGAACAGCGCTGGCGCCAAGGAAGGTCCGTTCGCCCTCGCCGGCGTCAACTGGACCGTGGCCGAGAGTGGCTGCGATGCCGACGTTGATGGCGCGAGCAGCGGCACCACCTACCTCGCTGCCGACGGCAGTGTGGCTGGTGGCCCGGTTATTGACGTCGAAGCGGGCGCCTGCCTTCCCGGCCAGTCAGTCACGATCACCTTCACCGGCACCGAGCCCGGCCCGCTGGGCAGCGGCACTGGCAACACGGTGACCGAGACGGTGACCATCACCTTCACCCAGAACGTTGCTGAGAAGCAGGTCTTCCTCGCGTGGGCAGGCCAGCGCATCATCCTCGAGCACGACTGGCGTCTCGCCCCCGGCGACGG
>JBDHWA010000108.1:0-7083 GCA_039809945.1 Dehalococcoidia bacterium
GGGATCTGCATGATGCTCGTGCCGAGCTTGATGCGAGAGGTGAGCGCCGCGATATAGGCGAGGGGCGTCACGGCGTCAGAGCCATAGGCCTCGGCTGCCCACACAGAGTCGTAGCCGAGGCGCTCAACCTCGAGGATGAACTCCATGTCGATGCGCATGGAAGCGCCGGAGTAGCCGATACCGGTTGCGAGTTTCATCTGGTTCCTTCGGGGTGTAGTTAGGCTCTACGCGGTGAAGCGGTAGCCCTTGCCACGGATTGTCTGAATCTGTTCATCGCTGCCCAGCACGTGCCGGAGCTTCCGGCGCAGGTTGCTCACGTGCGCGCGTACGAGTGTGCTGGCCCCTGCCGGATCGTGATATTGCCACACGTCCACGAGCAGGTCCCGCGGGTGGAGGATCTCGCCCTCGTGCTCCATGAGGTACGCGAGCAGCGTCGCTTCAATGTTCGTGAGGTGCGCCTCCCGAACCCCGGCACGGAGCGTATTCGAGGAGAGGTCGAGGTCGATGCCAGGGTCGCTCTTGCCGCGCTTCGGACGGCCGACGCGCTCACGCAAGGCCTCGCCGACCGCCTCGATAGGGAATGGCTTCTTGATAACCGCGCCGTCGATCCGGAAATGAGGCCGCCTGGCGCCTTTGTGCAGCAAATACACCATCGCCGGCGCCGCCGAACGGTAGGCGTTCGCCACCCACTGGCTGAACTGGGCGAAATTCACGCCCTCTTCGCCGCCCGGCAAGCCCTGGACGTCGGTCACAATCGCGTCGTGGCGATAGTTCGCGAGGTGTTCGATTGCGGCGTCGTAGTTGCCGGCGGTCGCCGTGTCGTACCCGCGACCGCGCAGATATTCGCTGACGGTCGAGCGCATTCGGGGTTCGCGGCTAATAACGAAAACGGATGTCATCGCACGTCCGAAGGTCTGGTTACAGAGAGCGTTGTGGCATCTTCGTGACGCTGGGAAGCGGTGTCAAGCACGTTTTCGACCCCCTACAGACATAAGCGCGTGAAGTTCTTGTCAACCACGCGTGCGGCTCCGCCTGGCCACTCCCGGGGCCGGGGGGCGGCCCTCAAATTAGCGGCTTCGGATAGGCTCCTGGTCCAGCTACTGCGTACGGACCAGCTTATAGATCACATCCTGGACGCCGTTGATCCGGGCCTGGACGAGGCGGTTCGGGCTCTCCACATCGACCCATGCGAACTGCGTCACGGTGCTGGTGCTGATTCGCACCTTCCAGGCCATGAACTCGCCCGCCGGGACCTTCACCCGTTCCTGTTTCTCTACCTTGAGGTCTACCCAGAACGTCTGGCCGGTGCCGGCGCTGATGTTCTGGTACGTCCCTTCGTAACCTTCACGCAGCTCAATGCCACGGACAAGCCACAACAGCGACTCGTCATCGTAGTACCCGGGATCTGGACTGTTGGCATCTGGCTTCGGCAGTTCACGCTCGGTGGTCCGCTTCTTGCCGTTCTCGTCCGAAACGAACGTTACGCTGGTCTCGTGGTATGTGGTGGTGAAGGACACGTCGCTGTCTTTCCGCTCCGAGGTTCGCTTCGCCTCTATCGGCCGAAGCGTCGCGGCATCCACCAGCACGGTTCCGTCGTCACGGTTCTCTCCGTCGCCACAGAGGCGATTCAGGCGGGTGTTGGTTCCACTGTCGTTCAGCCTGGTTTCGAGCGTGCAGCTCCCGTACAGCTGGTCGTTTTCGATGACGAGGTTGTACTCGTTCGATTCATTCGCGGTCCACGGGACGTGCACGAACACTTTCGTGAGCGTCTTTTCATCGTTTGAAGCGCACGACGACAGGAGGACTGCACCCGCGAGGGCGCAGGTGAGGGCAAAGACACGGGTTTTCAAGCTGCGGTAGCTCCTACGACGGCCTGGATTCGGCCGAGGGCGGCATCAACGTCCGAACGCGTTATGTTGAGGTGGGTCACCAGGCGAATCCGCTGGGGCCCGAACGGGACGGCGAGTACTCCCTCCCGCGCGAATGCCTGCAGCCATTCATCCAGTGAACCGCGAACGACATCGACGATAACGATATTGGTTTGTGGCACATTCGGCCGGAACGGACCAAGTTCCCGGAGCCCATCCGCCAGTGCACGTGCGTTGTCATGGTCTTCCCCGAGCCGATCCACGTTGTGCTCGAGCGCATACAGCCCAGCAGCAGCGATGATGCCCACCTGGCGCATCGCGCCGCCCAGCATCTTCCGGTTTCGCCGGGCGCGCTGGATGAACTCCCGGGAACCGCAGAGGACGGACCCAACCGGGCACCCGAGCCCTTTCGAGAGGCAGAACGTCACGCTGTCGCAATCGCGGGCGATTTCCGCTGCCGGAACACCCAATGCCGCTGCGGCGTTGAAGATGCGCGCACCATCGAGGTGAACTCGGACGTTTCGCGCGTGGGCAACGTCCGCCAGGTCGGCGACAGCGGTCACCGGGATGGCGGCACCGCCGCAGCGATTATGGGTGTTCTCAAGGCAGAGGAGCGCAGTACCGGGAGCGTGGAGGTCCTCACCGCGAATGGCCGCTGCAACGTCAGCGGCATCAAGCGAACCGTTCGCCTCATTCGGAAGCGTCCGCGTCAGGACGCCGGCGATGCGCGCTGCGCCGGCCAGTTCGTACTGGAAAATGTGGTTCTGGTCGCCAATGATGATTTCGTCGCCGGGCTTCGTGTGGGTGAGGATTGAGACGAGGTTCGCCATCGTGCCGCTGGGGACGAACAAGCCGGCCTCTTTCCCCATCGTGGCCGCCGCACGCTCCTCAAGCCGGGCCACCGTGGGGTCGTCGCCGAAGACATCATCGCCGACTTCAGCGGCGGCCATTGCGGCCCGCATCGCGTCCGAGGGCCGCGAGACGGTATCGCTGCGCAGGTCGATGACGGAGGCGCTCATATCCGCTGACGTTCCCAAAGCGTCTGGTAGTGGTCCGCCCCACGGATTGCGCCGATAACTTCGGCCCGCTCCAGCTGGAGCAGTTCCTCCATCGTTCGCCCACAGTCATCGGTGGTCTCATCAGATCCAAGCGACGAGAGGCGATCGACGAGCCGTTGCCACACTCCTGAGGCGAGCATGACGGGAATCGACCGGGGCCACTGGAACGACGGCACGCGCTCGGGCATCGGGAACTCGGGGCGGAGGCGCTTGATCGAGCGGAACCGGTCTTCGATAGACTCGGCCCGCGGCACCACGCGGATCATCGGGCCAATCTCGCGCGTCGTCCGGAAATCGACCAACAGCCGCCGATCGATGAGGTGGAATCGGACCACCAACAGGTCAGCGGAATCGATCACCCTGAACACCTGCTCAAGGTCGACTCCGAACTCTTCGGTCATGGACGTACCCGGCACCGCGACGTGAATGCTCAGCCATGGTAGGGCAGGGGTAAGCGGCGGGCAAAACGCGGGTAACGTGTCTGCGGCCGAGTGATGACGGGCGCCGTTCGGCTCATCACGGCACACCTGGAAACGGTGGTCGGGGTGCCGCGATTCGAACGCGGGACCTCTTGCTCCCAAAGCAAGCACTCTGACCAGGCTGAGCTACACCCCGTGCCGGTCAGCGTACCAGCGCGCCTACGTATGAGCCTACTCAAGCATCCCGAAACGATGCGCCGATCAGGTCGTTCACATCGGTAATGTGCCTTGCGGTCATCCATGCTTCGAGGCCCTCGACAACGTCGAGCAACGCCCTCGGGTTGGCGAACGTAGCCGTGCCAACCTGCACCGCCGTCGCCCCGGCCATCAGGAACTCGACTGCATCCTGCCCACTGCTAACTCCCCCACAGCCGATGACCGGCACACTGACCGCCCGGGCGATGTCATAGACGATCCGCAGGGCGATGGGCTTGATAGCGGGTCCACTCAGCCCGCCCCGCGCCCGGGGCAGCACCGCCCTCCGCCGGTCAACGTCGATCGCAAGGCCAAGCACGGTATTGATCGCGCAGATGGCCGCGGCGCCTTCGGCTTCACAGGCCCTGGCGAGGCTCACCGGGTCGGTCACGTTCGGGGTGATCTTGACGATCACCGGCAGGTCCGTGTTGCGAACCGCAGCTCGTGTCGCCCTGGCAGATGCGCCGACATCCTGGCCGATTTCGATGCCGCCCATGTCCACGTTCGGGCAGCTGATGTTCAGTTCGATGCCCGCGATCCCCGGTACACCGTCGAGCATTCGCGCCATCTCGCCGAACTCTTCCACGGTGTCCCCGGCCACGTTGACGATGACCGGCACGTCCCACCGAGTCCAGATCGGCGCCATATCGGAGATGCAGGCATCGATGCCGATGTTCTGCAGCCCGATGGAGTTCAGCATGCCTGCCGGCGTCTCTGCCACGCGCGGCTGTGGGTTGCCCTGGCGCGGCGCCATCGTCACGCCTTTCGACACCACAGCGCCCAGTGCACTCACGTCGAAGTGACGCGCGAACTCGAGCCCCCAGCTGAAACAACCGCTGGCAGGCATCACGGGATTCTTGAGGACGAGGCTGTTTTTTCGCCCGGGGGCGATGTCCACCGAAAGGGATGGGCGCATCGGGTCAGTCTACCAACAGGGCGTGCAAAGAGGCCGGACGATTTGCCCGGCCTCTCCTGTTTTCATTCGAACGGCGCGAATCAGGAATCGGAAGACGCGCGGCGCCCGCGGTAGCGGGAACCATTGAGGCTGAAGCTGTCGTTGTCCCAGAGCGGATCTTCTGCCGAGTTGCGGAATTCCTTCGCAACACCGCAGCGCTTGCAGCGCCCGCTGCTGAACGAGCCGTTCGGGGTCTCGATCACCCAGTGGTGACGGCAAAGCGCGGACCCGACTGCCCCGTGCGTTTTCGTTTCTGTCATTCGATCTCCTTGAACGTGCTTACCGGACGGTAGAAGCCAGTGTATCACGATCACGACTGGCCTGTTCCACAGTACACGACTGACCCGCAAGCGACTGGAAAGGGTTTGCCGAGCCTTTCCGGAAGGGCTACGCTCTTTCGTAAGAAGGGCGCCGCAGCGGACGCCTGAAGCATGATTTGACGGGCGTGTTTGCCGCCCTCGCCTGGCAGGAAGGCACTTCTCACCGCATGACTACCCCAACGACCGCGACTCGCGACGAAATTCTCGCCGCCCTCGACCGTGTGCAGGACCCGGAGCTGCACGCCAGCATCGTTCGCCTCGGCATGGTCAAAGACCTGGAGGTCAGCGAAGACGGCGCTGTCTCGCTCACCGTCGAACTGACAACGCCGGCCTGTCCGCTTAAGGAGACCATCGAGACCGATATCCGCGCGGCACTTGCGGACCTTGCCGCCGAACTCACGCTGAACTGGGGCGCCAACGTTCGCGCAAGCAACCCGAAGGAAGGGCAGAAGCCGATCGACGGTGTCCGCAACATCATCGCGGTCGCTTCGAACAAGGGTGGCGTTGGAAAGTCCACGCTCGCTTCGAACATCGCTGTAGCCCTGGCGAAATCCGGCGCAAGCGTCGGGCTCATCGATGCTGACATTACGGGTCCGAACCTGCCGACGATGTTCGGCCTTCCCCAGGGTCTCCAGGCCGGTTCGTCCGACGGATTGCGGCCCGTTGAACGCCACGGCGTGAAGGTTGTCTCCATCGGGTTCCTCCTGCCGAAGGGGACGCCGGTCGTGTGGCGCGGGCCGATGATCGGCTCGGCCGTCCGCCAGTTGCTCCATGACGTGCCATGGGGCGACCTCGACTACCTCATCATCGACCTCCCGCCGGGCACCAGTGATGCAGCGATGAGCATGGCCCAGGACGCGCCGATCACAGGGGTCGTGATTGTCTCGAGCCCGCAGGACGTCTCCGTCGAAGACGCGATGAAGGCCGTCGCGATGTTCGAAAAGTTGGACGTGCCGGTCTTCGGCATGATCGAGAACTTCAGCTACTTCATCGCGCCGGACACGGGTAAGCGGTACGACATCTTCGGCCACGGCGGGGCCGCCAACGCCGCCGACGAACTGGGCATCGACTTCCTTGGCGAAATCCCGATTGAGCCTGCTGTGCGCGAAGGCGCAGACCGGGGCGTTCCTGTCGTCTACGGTGCGCCTGATTCAGACTCAGCACGGGCCATCGAACGAATCGCCAAGAACGTTGCTGCCCGTATCAGTGTTTTGCAAAGGATGGGCAGGTAACCCCAAACGAATGGTCTTAAACATCTTCCCGAGGCGTGAGCGCCCCCAGGCTGCTCCGTCACCAGAACCAGAACCCTCACTCCCCGAACCGTCGGCTGACGCGCTCGAAGAACCAAAGAAGACGCGCCGCGGCACCCGAGGCGGGCGCGGCAGGCGAAAGCCCGTAGGCGAACTCGCAGAAGTCACATCCGGCGAGGAGACTCCCTCGGAAGAAGAAGAACCGGTTGCCGTCGCCCCGCGAGCGCGACGGCCGCGATCGGCCCAGGCTGCTGCGGCCACCGCTGAGCCGGCCTCGGCCGATTCCGAGGAGCCGCCAGCCAGGCCCGCGGGCCGCCAGGCGAAGAAGAAGGCTCCAACGGAACCGGTCGTTGGCGAGTCACCCGACCTCACGAGCCTTGTGAAGGTGATTGAGGCCCAGGGTCGCCAGATCGAGCATCTCGTCCGGGTGACCGAGGAAGCAGCCCGCCGCAGCAGCGGCAGCACTGCGGGCTCCGGTCCGGCAGCACGCGTCGGCGTCTTCGTTGATTCGGCGAACGTGGAACTTGCATTCGACCGCCTCCGCGCGCGCGCCGACTGGAAGAAGGTGCTCAACCTGCTCGTCGATGGGCGCACCCTGGTGCGGGCGACCGCGTACTCGCCAGTACACGACGACCCGGGAGTCAGCATCGAGACGCAGCGCTTCGCGGAACCGTTCCTCGGCAAGGGCTTCAAGGTGGTCACCAAGCCCCTGAAGCGCTTTGCTGACGGGTCGATCAAGGCGAACGTCGACATCGAGATGGCGCTCGACATCATCGAAATGCTTGACCGCCTCGATGTCGTGTGCCTGGTTTCGGGGGACGGGGACTTCCAGCGCCTGGTCGAAGTCGTACAGGGCAAGGGCGTTCGCGTCGAAGTGGTCGCAGTTGGTTCGAGCATCGCCTCAGAACTGCGCCACGCGGCTGACCAGTACATCGACCTGCAACCACTCCTCTCGAAA
>JBDHWA010000109.1:0-7052 GCA_039809945.1 Dehalococcoidia bacterium
GGCATCGAAGTGCTCCGCGAGCGCGTTGTGCACCTCGTCGGAAGGATGGTCGCTGGCGTTGACAGCGTCGGCGTACCCGAGGAGCGCCTTCTCGGGTGCGGAGAACAGGGAACTCTGGCGCCAGTTGTGGAGGGCAACGATCTTGTCGTCGGTGAGGCCCGATTCGCGGCCAATACGAACGTGCTGGTGCCATTCGTAGGCCGACCGGTGGAGGATGGCGGTGCGCAGGATGACCAGCTCTCGCTGCTGAAAGCTGAGGCCGCACTGCCGCCAGATGCTGCCGCCCATACGCATGTACTGACGCCAGAGTTCTGGGTTGTTCGCCATCAGCCGGAAGATGTTGGCGGGCATCCCGCTCGCGGCGTTGCGGTCCCAAACGTACTGGAGCTCTTCAGGGATGTCAGAGCGTTGGGTTAGCGGGATGCGTGTCATGGAAACTCCGGGAACTTGTGGTTGCCGGAGTGTACGTGCTACTGCCGGGTTGGTTCGACCGCAACCGCGGGGGCCGGCCCTCTCAGTTGGCCTGTCCGGGTGCGGCAGGCGACAACCGTGCCTGCCGCCATCGCGAAGAGAACCCCGGGCTGCGCGGCCCCGGGCACGTCACCGGTGACACACCGGATGACGATTTCCGCGCCGCACCACACCACCGCCGGCCAGGAGACGATTTCGAACAACCGGTACGAGGCGAGCCTCACGCTGCCGCTCCCGGCGCTTCAAGTTCGCGCTCGACGCGCCGGATGAACACATCCGCGAGGTCCGGGTCGAACTGCGACCCGCGGCCCCGGAGGATTTCGGCGACCGCCCGTTCGACGGTCAGGCCCTTGCGGTACGGCCGGTCGGTCGTCATCGCGCTGTAGGCGTCAGCGAGAGTGAAGAGCCGGGTCGGCATGCTCACCTCGTGCTGCTTCAGCCGCCCCGGGTAACCTTCGCCGTCGAATCGTTCGTGGTGGTGCCGGACGAGTTCGACGACGGCGTCGTGGTCGGTGATTGCCGCGGTGATGGCGGCGCCCATGATGGGGTGCTCCTGCATGCTCCTCCGTTCATCAGCGGTGAGAGGCCCGGGTTTTCGCAAGATCTCGTCGGGGACCACGATTTTCCCGAGGTCGTGAATCGGCCCGCCGATAGCGAGGGCATTAATCTGCTCCTCGCCGAACCCGAGGTCGTGGCCGACGCGGACAGCGAGCTGTGTTGCATGGTCGCTATGGAACCTCGTGTAGCTGTCCCGTCGGTCGATGGCTTTCACCAGGTTGCGAAGGGCCTTCAGGTTGTCCAGCTTGAGCAGCGCCTCGGGTGACTCCGCGGCGGCCGTGCCGAGGACTGATACCGGCGACATCGACTTGTCGAGGTACATCTGGTCCTCTGCTTCGGCGATGAGGCTGCGCGGCGAGCCGCCGCCATGGAAGCCGGCCAGCCCATAGCTGATACGTGTCGGCAGCGTGACGCGCGCGCCATTGACCACTTCGATTTCCGCCACCGCCCGCCGCACGCGGTCCATCACCCGTTGCGCCGCGCTTTCCGACGCGCCAGGGAAGACCACCACGAATTCATCGCCGCCCCACCGGCCAAACCGGGCCGGGAGCGCTACGTGACGCTGCAGGGCGTTGGCGACGCGCTGGAGGACGCGGTCGCCTTCCTCGTGGCCCACGAAGTCGTTCAGGAGCTTGAAGTTGTCGATGTCGACGTAGCCGACGGTCAGCGGGCTGTCCTGTCGCAGGGCGCCAGCGACCGACTCCACAATGAACTCGTCGATGAACCGGCGGTTGGGACAGCCGGTGAGCGCATCGGTATAGGCCAGCTTCCGGTAGACCGCTGCCTGTTCGGCTTCAATCTGGCGAGCCCGGGAATCGACCGCTTTGTTCAGGATGTGCCAGAGGATCTCCGCATCGAACGGTTTTCCGAGGAAGTCATCCGCGCCGGCCTTCATTGAGCGGACAGCAACGTCGACGTCCACAAACCCGGTGATGGCGACGATGCCGGCCGTCGGTATGAGTGCGCGCGTCTGGCTGATGACGTCGAGACCCGACATGTCTGGCAGCGAGATGTCGGACGCAATGGCATCGAACTGGTGCGTGCGAACGGCTTCGAGGGCCGCCGCGCCGCTGCGGGCCACGGTCACATTTGGGGTGTGTTGGCCGAGGACAAGCTGGATCAGCCGGCTCAGCGCCGGGTCATCCTCGATGACGAGGACCCGCAGCGCTCCCTGACCGCCCCGCCAATGAAGAGGTTCCATCTCCCAGATTGTCGGCAGCCAGGTGAGGCTGCGCAGGAGGAAACGCGCCGGGCGAGCCTACTTTGCGCGCGTCACCCAGATTCGGCCGGCAACCTGTGTGCCCATGACCACCGAACGCTCGCCCACGCGTGCCGTGACCGTGCCGCGGTACGGAGCGACTGATTCGAGGACAACGGGCATGCCGGGGCGAATGCCCTCCTCGTCGAAGAACTGGAGCAACTGCTCGTCCTCTTCGAAGACGCGGTCGATAACGACCTTTTCCCCTTCGGAGATGTCGGCAAGGGTGGTCATCGAGAGCCGCCGTGGAGCGCCGTGTCCGGGAATCGGGTAGCCGAATGGGCTGTGTTGAGGACGGCCGAGGGTTTCGTACAGGTGCGGCTCGGTGATGTCGGAGATGCCGTGTTCGAGGAGGTGCGCTTCTTCGTAGGCGCGCCACCAGGGCACCTTCAGCACGTCGGTGAGCAAGCATTCGGCGAGGCGGTGGCGGCGCACCATTTGTTCTGCGCGGCGCAGCCCTTCGGGCGTGAGGTGGATGACCTTCTTGGGATCGAGGGTAACGAGGTGGTCCCTCAGGAGGCGCTTGAGCATGCCGGCGACGGACGGCGGCGTGATGTCGAGCCGGTCCGCCAGCCGGACGGCGATCACGTCCTGGCCTTCATCGTGGCTCAGGCGGTAAATCGCTGTGAGGTAGTCATCAGTTGCAACGTTCGTGACCTGCTTGGGCATGGCGCGCCTGATCGTGCCACGAAGCTCGCTGCAGGGATAGCTGCCGATTTGAAAACCGCTATGCGGCCTTTCGCTCGGGAGCTGCTACCACCCGGCGCAACTGGATGACATTGTCTGTCTCCACCCGTACGCGTCCGGAAAGGAACGCCGCTGCGCAAGGCGGCACGCCGTTGGCCGCGAGGCACCCCCGGCAGTGGCTGGCGCGCGACGGCGCATCGAACGGACAGGCATCTTCGAAGCGTGGCATGTGGGTTGCCTCCTGGTGTCTATCCTTGCTATCGACAGGGCGCTGCCGGTGGAAGAGGGGTGGTAAAGACGTTTCAGGATGTCACGGGGATTTCTTCGCCATAGAAGAATTTACTGACCGGTAGTTATTTCTCTTCTCACCTTTCACGGATCGGCGTACACTTGGCCTCGCCGCAAACCTCAGCAGGAGTGTGCCCATGGCCGCGAACCCCGTAACCGAGTCAGGTCTGGATTTATCCTGGCTCAATCTGTATGACGAACCGACTTCGGCTGTACCCGGGAAGAAGGGTCTCACGCTGAAGGAGATCAACCTCGGCAAGTACGCGGATGACCGGCGTGGCCTCGGCGATATGACCTATCGCACCCGCGGCGCCATCGCCCGGCCCGGCGCCCAGCGGTTTGGGCCGAACTACCAGAAGAAGTCCGACGTATGGTCGGAAAACTGCGTGATGCTGTACGAGGAGGCCACGCAGCGCCAGTGGTCATCCGCCCGCGACATCCCGTGGGAAACCCTCGAAGCGCTCCCCGATGAGATTGAGCGCGCGATGTGCCAGCTCTGCACGATGCTGACCGAAGTCGAGTTCATCGCTGGCGACGTTCCCGGCCAGTGGATGCCGTTCGTGAGCGCGCAGGACTTCGAAGCCGGGCTCTTCCTGATGAGCCAGATCATGGATGAAGCGCGCCACACCGACGTCTTCCGCAAGCGCGCCCTCGCCAATGGCGGCGGCCTCCTCGCCCAGGGCGCCGGCCTCGGCCTCCGCACCCTCATCGAAGCTCGTGACTTCACCGAGATGTCGGTCCTTATGCACGTTCAGGCGGAAGGCTTCGTGCAGTCGATGTTCCGGATGGGCGAACTGATCGGCCAGACCGACGCCGACAAGCGCATTTTCCGCATGAGCGCGCAGGACGAATCCCGCCACCTGGCTTTCGGCGTCATGCACCTGAAGTACGTGCTCGACACCGAGCCGGAGCGCCGCGAAGAGATCCACCACTACCTCGATAAGGCTGAAGGCGACGCCGCCGGCGGCGGTTCTGGCGACGTGACGTTCCCGCCAGTGTTCGAATCGCTGTGCATCCTGCTGGGCGGTGGGCCGGACAAGTTCGACGAGGGCCTGCAGAAGTTCCTGCTGCTGCGCAAGCGCCAGATCAACGAGTACGTGCACCGGCTCGGCGTGGCTGGCCTTGGTGACCGGCGCGACCGGCTTGGCCCGCTGATGGCCCAGTTCCTCGACCCGGCCTGAGTCGAGGAATCGCTGCCGCTCCGCGCATAAGTTCACCACCGCACTCCCGCGGCTGGAGGTTTAGGCATGTCCACAGGAGAAGCACTCGCCCGAGCGCGAGAAGGAGCCCAGATTCCCCAGGACGCCCGCGACAAGGCTCGCGAACTGGGCTGGGAAGATGACCTGATCGACCTTGCGGTCCAGAAGGGTCACAGCCTCGCCATTATCTGGCAGGCCCTGAAAGGCGGCGTCTCGGGCGCCCAGGCGAAAGAGTTCCTCGTCCACGGCCAGTCCGCGGCCCCGCGTGACTTCAGCTGGATGAAGGTCCCCACCGAGTGGGGCATCCGTGCGAAGGCTGCAGACCCGGAACTCGGCCTCGCCATCGGCGACCTCAATATCGGCACCTACGGGGACATCCCGGATGTCTGGACGAACCGCTCCGAGATTGCCCGCGGCTCGTATCCCAACCCGCTCAACGAAGACATGGGCTACACCATCTTCGAAAAGCCGGTGGTCTGGGCCGACTGCTGCGTGCCGCTCTACGAAGATGCCATTCGCGACCGCTGGGTGTCCGCCACCGACCTCGATTGGGCAGGCCTGCAGCCGCTCCCTGGCGATATCGAGAAGGCCGTCTGCCAGTTCATGACCGAACAGAGCGAGCGTGCGTACTTCACGGGCGCGCTCTGGTCTGGCTGGCTCCCGGAGATCAGCTACGGATTCCTCGAACTCAAGCTGTTCCTCTCGACGATCATCTATGACCTGGCCCGCCACAGCGAGGCCTTCCGCAAGCGCGCGCTCTCGAACGGCGGCGGCCTCGGTCTCCAGGCCCCGACGGACTACTCGCGCGTCGCACAGGAGTCGCGCAGCTTCATCGAGCTTGCGGCGATTCTCTTCGTCCAGGACAGCATGCTGTACACGCTCTTCAGCCAGGGTGACCAGTTCGCACAGAACGACCTGGAGCGGAAGATGTACGAGCTCGTGGCCAAGGACCGCGCGCGTATGCGGCAGTACCACGTCGAACGCCTGAAGCACTTCCTGTTCAAGACGCCGGACCGGCGCGGCGAACAGGATCTCTATTTCGCCAAGGCCGAGGCGAAAATGGTGAAGGACTGGGGCGACAGCGCCGTCTGGGAACCGCTCGCCATCCTGCTCGGCGGTGGCCGGGACAAGATTGCCGAGGGCCAGGCGAAGCTCAAGGAATTGCGCAAACTGCAGGTTCAGAACTACATCCAGGACCTGAAGGATGCCACCTTCACCCGCTCTCACTTGAACGGGCGTCTGCAAGACCTGTTGGCCTGAGCGTTTCTCCTCAACGGCGAAGCAAAGAAGGGGTTCCCCGGACGGGGAACCCCTTCTTGTTGGCTCAGCTGGGCGCATCGTTCTGCTCAGGCGAGGCCGAGCGCGATGCGGAGCCGCTCCACGAAGCCCTGCGACTCGCGTGAGAGCGTCCGTTCCAGCCGTTCGGCCGAGCGCGCCTCCCGGAGGGCCTGGGCATGCTCGTAGCGCCGCCTCAGGAACTCCGGCTCAGGCTGAGCCGCGGGTGCGATGCGTCCGTCGGACGTGATGAACAGGCGTCCGCCGGAAAGGTGAATCAGTGTCTGCAGCATGAGAGTGTCTCCTTTCAAGATGCCGCCTTGCGGCTGCGGTGGGATGGATTTGTTGGCGTCCCGGCCGTTACACACGTTGCGGGACGAGGGGATCGTTGGCCGGGCTGGCGGCCTTTCCGGGAGCGGTTCGCGCTTGCCGGCGCCATGCGAGTTGGTGCAGCCGGCCGGGCTTGTTCGCGACGGTTTCGCCGAACGGCTTATTCATTGCCATTGCAGCGTGCTCCGCAGAAACGGTCATAACGAGGTTCAACACAGCTATCACTCCTTGTGAGTGCTTCTGGCCTGTTCAGGAACAGGGAATACGGAGTCCCTACAACAGCTGAAAGTTCGCTGTTGCAACAGAAAGAAACGGAGATGCTTCGAGCTGCACGGGGCGGCACAGCAGGCGAATAGATAACCCGTGAGGGCCTTCGTCGTAACGCTGGTTGAGGGCTTTCTTGCGAAAACAGAAACGCCGTACCGCCTGGCGGTACGGCGTCGGGGGCCGTCCTACTGATCGAGGACTGCTACCTGCCCGACACTCCGCAAGCGATCGCCACGGTACGGATATCAATGACCATGTTGAAACTCCTGTCTGGCGTTGCCGCGCTTGTTCTAGGAAACGAAAGTAGAGGCCCGGAAGTTAACTGTCAATCGAAAACTTTCGGAAGCGCTTCCGCTATGTGCACCGGTTCACACAGTCCAGCGACTACCTGCGTGAGGGTACACTTGGGCAATGACGCACCCGGGATTCGGAGAGGAACTGCGCTACGTGGGGCGTGACCCGCTCACGGGGATGCCGGCGCGTGTGAACGACCGCTTCATCGCGGAGACCGAGCGCGCCATCGAGCGGTACGGCCAGGATGCCCGTGACCCGGTGCCGCCTCCGCCGCCGGGGCCGGTGGACATCGCCTGGCTGACGGTCCCGGCCCTCGGCATTACCCGGGCCAAAGTCGCCCGCTACGGCCTCGACGCGTTCGGCAGGCTCGATGTTCCCCAGGACACAACGACAGTGGGCTGGAACCCGGCCTACTGCTCGCTGCC
>JBDHWA010000110.1:0-7030 GCA_039809945.1 Dehalococcoidia bacterium
GGTTCGAGGAGCGGTTCGTCATTGGGCGAGCCCATGAGGATTGCGACCAGCGGGTTCGCCATTCAGACAGCCTCCAGGGCGATATCGGTGCGGTAGTACGCGTTTTCGAACGTGATGCGGCGCGCGTTGTCGTAGGCGCGTTCGCGGGCTTCGGTCATTGTTTCGCCGGTGGCGACGACGGTGCAGACGCGTCCGCCAGAGGTGACGAAGCCGCCGTCCTGGGCGCGGGTGCCCATGTGGAAGACGAGGACGCCATCGTCGACGGCATCGAGGCCCTTGATCGGGAAGCCGGTCTCGAAGCTCTCCGGGTAGCCGCGGCTGGCGATGACCACCCCGACGGCAGGCCGGGGAGACCAGCGGATGTCGACGGTGTGGAGTTCGCCGCGGGCAGCGGCGGTGGCCACTTCGAAGAGGTCAGATTCGAGCCGGGGAAGGAGAACCTGCGTCTCAGGGTCACCCGAGCGCGCGTTGTATTCGAGGATCTTCGGGCCCTCGCCGGTCATCATGATTCCCGGGTAGAGCGTGCCGTTGTACGGATGGCCTTCGGCAGCCATGCCCTTGAGGACGGGGTCAACTACGATGCGCTGGATGCTCTGGCCGAGTTCGGCGCTCACTCCGGCGCTGGGTGAATAGGCGCCCATCCCGCCGGTGTTGAGGCCCTGGCCGCCATCGAGTGCGCGCTTGTAGTCGGTCGAAAACGGCCAGAGGACGGCCGTGTTGCCGTCGCAGAAGGCGTGGGCGCTCGTCTCCCAGCCCTCCATGTCGCGTTCGATGACGATGGTCTCGCTGGCGGTGCCGAACTGGTGGTCGATGAGCATGTCCCGGGCGGCTTCGAGGGCTTCCTCGCGGGTTTCGCAGCCGACGGCGCCCTTTCCCGCGGCCAGGCCCGAGGCTTTCACCCAGAGTTTGCCCTCGGGCAGGGACTCGATGTGCGCCTGGGCCGCTGAGAGCGTGGAAAACGACTCGCCCGCGGCGGTCGGGATGTGGTGACGGGCCATGAACGCCTTCGCCCACGCCTTGCTCGCCTCGATGCGTGCGGCGGCGGCCGATGGCCCATAGCAGAGGATGCCCTCGGCCTGGAGGCGGTCCACCAGCCCGAGCGGCTGCGGGTCATCGCTGCTCGAGAGATAGAAATCGATCTTGTTCGCGACCGCCGCGGCGACGATGCCGTCGATGTCGGTCGACTTGTGGGGCAGGTTCGTCGCGATGAGGCTTGTGCCCCCGTTGCCCGGCGCGACGAACACCCGCTCGACGTGTGGCGACTGGAGCAACTTCCATGCGGTGGCATGCTCCCGGCCGCCGGAACCGGCGAGAAGAACTCGAGCGCCCATCTACTGCGTCACTCCCATTCGATCGTGCCCGGCGGCTTTGGCGTGATGTCGTAAACCACGCGATTGATGCCGTGGACTTCGTTGACGATGCGGTTCGAGATGCGGGCGAGCAGTTCGTGGGGGAGCCGCGCCCAGTCGGCCGTCATCGCGTCATCGGCGACAACGGCGCGGATGGCGCAGGCGTAGCCGTAGGTGCGGTAGTCGCCCTGGACGCCGACGGTCTTCGTATCGGTGAGGACGGCGAACGTCTGCCAGATGTCGTGGTAGAGGCCCGCGTCGCGCACTTCGTCCATGACGATGCGGTCGGCCCGGCGGAGGATGTCGAGCTTCTCCTTCGTCACCTCGCCGATGCAGCGGATGGCGAGGCCGGGTCCCGGGAACGGGTGGCGCCAGACCATCTCCTCGGGCAGGCCGAGGGCTTCGCCGATGCGGCGAACTTCGTCCTTGAAGAGGTAGCGCAGCGGCTCGACGAGGCCGAGCTTCATGTCCGGAGGCAGTCCGCCAACGTTGTGGTGGGTCTTGATGACCTGTGCGCCCTTGCCGTGCGACCCGCTCTCGATGACGTCGGGATAGAGGGTGCCCTGGCAGAGGAAGCGGGCGTCTTCGATGGCGCGCGATTCCTCTTCGAAGATGCGGACGAAGGTGTTGCCGATGCGAATGCGCTTGGTCTCCGGGTTGGTCACTTCGGCCAGCTGGGCGAGGAACTTGTTCTCGGCTTCAACGTGGACGAGGTTGATGTGCATGTTGCGCCGGAAGGTGGTGACCACCTCCTCGGCTTCTCCGGAGCGGAGCAGTCCGTTGTCGACGAAGATGCAGACCAGTTGGTCGCCGATGGCGCGATGGACGAGGGCCGCCGCGACGGCGCTGTCGACGCCGCCCGAAAGGCCGCAGATAACGCGGCCGTCGCCGACCTGTTCGCGGATTGCTGCGACGGTTTCGTCGATGAAGTTGCCTGCCGTCCAGCCGCCCTCGCAGTGGCAAACGTTGCGCACAAAGTTGCGGAGCATGTCTTTGCCGCGCGGCGTGTGGACGACTTCGGGGTGGAACTGGAGGCCGTAGTAGCCACGCGCGGGGTCAGCCATGACGGCGTAGGGCGAGTTCCCGGAATGGGCGACTGAGACGAACCCGGGCGGCAATTCTTCGAGGCGGTCGCCGTGGCTCATCCAGACTTCGACGGAGTCGGGCAGGCCTTCGAGCAGCGCGGCAGGCGTCGAGCGCGTGATGGAGGCCGGGCCGAACTCGCGCTCGGCCCCGGGGCCAACGCGGCCGCCGAGCTGGTGCGCGAGGAGCTGCATCCCGTAACAGATGCCGAGGATGGGCTTGCCGGAGTCGTAGACCCACTGAGGCGCCATCGGCGCGTCTTCGTCGTACACCGAGGACGGCCCGCCGGAGAAGATGAAGCCGCGGACATCAAGGCCGGCGATACGCTCAGCCGGGGCGTCCCAGGGGATGAGTTCGCAGTAGGTGTTGAGTTCGCGGATGCGGCGGGCGATGAGCATCGAATACTGTGCTCCGAAGTCGAGCACGACGATGGTCTCATGCCGTGTTGCCGGGTTGGCTGCCGGGGGCTGTGGTTCGCC
This sequence comes from Dehalococcoidia bacterium, assembly GCA_039809945.1. Taxonomy (GTDB): domain Bacteria; phylum Chloroflexota; class Dehalococcoidia; order Tepidiformales; family Tepidiformaceae; genus Amarobacter. The sequence continues at coordinate 2,912 of JBDHWA010000110.1, forward strand.
TGGGGTGTCGGTCATTGGTTGCGCGGTACCCATACGCAAGGCTAGCCAAATTGTAGACTTTGGTCTACGAATTCGAGCCCGGAATGGCGAGGGGGCAGCGTTTGCAGCAGTTGGCGCCGGGCAAAGAAGGGACCGAAGCGGCCGCGCAGGCGCTTGCGAACGGCGGACTGGTCATCCTGCCGACAGACACTGTGTACGGCATCTGCGCGGACGTGCGGGACGATGCGGCTGTTCGCGCCATCTACGTGGCGAAGCAGCGGGCGGCGGACTTCCCGCTGCAACTGCTCTTCGGTCGCGATGCCGCGCTGTTAGACCGCTACGCAGTGGTCAACGATGCGGCACGGCAGCTCGTCCATGCCCTCGGCCCGGGCGCGTGGACCATCATCGTCCCCGCAAGGGACGGCTGGGAGTCGCCCGCGCTCAGCGGCGGCCGGACTGTCGGGTTCCGCATGGTCCCGGTGGAAGCGACGCTGGACGTGCTCGACGTACTCGGCGGGCCGGTGGCGGCTTCGAGCGCGAACATCTCCGGCGGCGACAGCCCCACGACGTGCGCCGAGGCCGTCGCGCAGGTCGGGGCTTCCTGCTCCATTGCCATCGATGCCGGGCCGACGGCGCGGGGACTCGATTCCACGGTCATCGATGTTTCGGGGGAAACGCCGCGAATAGTGCGCGAGGGCGCAATAGACCGCGCAACGGTCGCCCGTATACTTGGTTTGGCCCAAATCCAGGTTGTGAGGAGCGTTCGATCGTGAAGGTCGGTTTTGGCGCGGATCACGCCGGTTTCGAACTCAAGCAACACCTTATCGAAACGGCGAAATCACTCGGCCACGAGCCCGTCGACTTCGGCGCGTACTCGGCCGACAGTGTCGACTACCCGGACTTCGCCGAACCGGTCGCGCGTGCGGCGGTCTCCGGCGAGGTGGACCTGGGCGTGGTCATTTGCAGCAACGGCGTCGGTGTCAGCATCGTCGCGAACAAGGTGCCGGGCGCTCGCGCGGCGCTCTGCCATACGCACTGGGGCGCGGAACGGGCGCGCCAGCACACGGACGCGAATGTGCTCGCCCTCGGGGCATGGGAAATTGGCCGCGCGGTCGCCGATGAGTGCCTGACGGCGTTCCTCGCCGCCACGCCGGAGGGCGGCAACCACACCCGCCGCCGGGAGAAGCTGGCCAAGGTCGAACGCCGCGGCATCGGCGCGCCGGGCGCCTCATGAGCGAGGGCATTGGCAAGAAGACGGTGCGCGACATCGACGTTGCCGGGAAGCGCGTGCTCGTCCGCGCGGATCTCAACGTGCCCCTCGACGACGGTCAGGTCGGCGACGACACGCGCATCAGGGAATCGCTTCCGACCATCGAATACCTGATCGGCAAGGGCGCGAAGGTCATCGTCTGCTCGCACCTTGGGCGGCCCAAGGGTGTCGACCCGGCGCTCTCGCTGGCCCCGGTCGCAGGCCGCATGTCGAACCTCCTCGGGCGAGAGGTGCTGTTCGCCGAGGATTGCGTTGGGCCCGTGGCGACCGCGGCCGTGGAAGCAATGAACGGCCACGTGCTCCTGCTTGAAAACCTGCGCTTCCACCCGGAAGAGGAGAAGAACGACCCGGCGTTCGCCGCCCAGTTGGCCTCGCTGGCGGACGTGTTCGTGAACGATGCATTCGGGGCCGCGCACCGCGCTCACGCCTCCACGGAGGGCGTCACGCACTACCTTCCCGCGGTGGCGGGCTTCCTCATGGAAAAGGAAGTGCGCTATCTCAGCGCGCTTGTGGCCAACCCGCCGAAGCCCTTCGCGGCAGTAGTCGGCGGCGCGAAAGTGAGCACGAAAATCCCCGCCATCGAGCATCTGCTGCCGAAGATCGACCTGTTGCTCGTCGGCGGCGGGATGGCGAACACGTTCCTCAAGGCGACGGGCGTTGATGTCCAGATGTCGCTCGTGGAAGACGAACAGGTTGCAGCCGCGAAGGAGATCCTGGCCCGGGCGAAGGCCGCGGGTATCGAGGTGCACCTGCCGGTCGATGTCATCGCTGCCAGCAAGTTCGCCGAAGACGCTGAGGCGCTTGAACGGCTGGTGAGCGAGATCCCGCGCGGCTACATGGTGCTCGACATCGGTCCGCGGACCGTCAAGGAGTACGCCGCCGCGCTAGGCCGTGCGAAGGCGGTGGTCTGGAACGGGCCGATGGGCGTCTTCGAGATGGAGAAGTTCTCGCACGGGTCGTTCGACCTCGCGCGGGCCATCGCGAACCTCGACGCGACAACCGTTGTTGGCGGCGGCGAAACCGCTGCGGTCGTCGCCCAGGCGGGGCTGCAAGACCGGTTTACCCATGTTTCGACCGGCGGCGGCGCTTCGCTGGAGATGCTCGAAGGGCGCGAACTGCCGGGCGTTGCCGCGCTGTTGGACGCCTGACGATGGCCGATCCGAAGCCCGCGCCTGCCGGCCACGTGCCGCTGCTCTTCGGGTTCCGCGGGATTCGCGGGCTGCAGGTGCTGGTTGCCATCGCAGCGGGAGCGCTCGCGATCGGCGGCGTGTTGGTGCTGAAGTCGTATGTCGACGGCGGGCCTGCCTGGCTGCTGCTGCTCGCGGTGTTGTACGGGCTGCTGTTTCTCTGGCTGTTCGGTGTCGCGCTTCGCCTGCCAACGTCGTTTGTGGCGATTTCAGAGGACCGGATGCGCATCCGTTACGCGGGCTTCGTCGACACGGTCATCGATACGCGGGACGTCGCCAGTGCGCGATTGCGCGACTGGCCGCTCTGGGGCGGCATTGGCGTCCGGGCAGGGTTCGGCGGCGGAGTTGCGCTGGTCGCCACCTGGGGTCCTGTCGCCGAAATCACGCTGCATCGTCCGATTCGCGTGTGGGTCATACCACGGCTATGGCGCGTGAAGTCGACAAAGGTAACGGTCAGCGTCCGGAACCCGGCGAAGCTCGTGGAACGATTCGCGACCGGGGCCGTGCCGCCACCGGCGAAGAAGAAGCGCCGCTAAGGAGGAATCGTGTGAGGAAGCCGTACGTTGCCGGGAACTGGAAGATGAACACCACCGAGGCCGAGGCAGTCGCCCTCGCGAAGGGCGTCGTCGAGCGGACGAAAAGCGCGGCCTGCGATATCGGGATTGGTGTGCCGTTCCCCTACCTCGCGCCTGTCCGCGAGGCGCTGCGCGGGTCGCATGTGCGCCTCGGCGCGCAGGACGTCTACTGGGAGCCGAAGGGCGCGTTCACCGGCGAGGTCAGCGTGCCGATGCTCGAGGAGTCCTGCCAGTTCGTGATTATCGGGCACAGCGAGCGGCGCCAGTTCTTCGGTGAGACGGACGACTGGGTGAACCGGAAGACCGCTGCTGTGCTCGCCTCGAAGCTCGACCCCATCGTCTGCGTGGGTGAACTGCTCCAGGAGCGGAAGGATGGGCTGACCGAGAAAGTGCTCTACAGGCAGCTTCGCGCCGGGCTCACCGGCCTGACGCTCTCCGAGCGGGTGACGATCGCCTACGAACCGGTCTGGGCCATCGGCACCGGCGAAACGGCGACGCCCGAGGTGGCCCAGCAGGCCTGCGCCTACATCCGCTCGGTGCTGCGCGAGATTGCACCGGTTCACGCGGATGCCATCCGTATCCAGTACGGCGGGAGCGTGAACGCGGCCAATGCGGCCGAACTGCTGGCGCAGCCGGACATCGACGGTGCGCTCGTGGGCGGCGCCTCGCTCAAGGCGGATGATTTTGCGGCCATCTGCGCCGCCGCGGGGTAGCGTTCGATGCTGAGGCGGCTGGTGGCCATCGTTGGCGCGACGGGGACGGGGAAGTCCGCGGTCGCCCTCGAACTGGCGCAGCGCCTGGGCGGGGAAATTGTGAACGCGGACAGCCGCCAGGTGTACCGCGGGATGGATATCGGCACGGCGAAGCCCAGCCTCGCTGACCGCCGGAAGGTTCGCCACCACCTCTTCGACGTCGCCGAGCCGGCTGATGGGTACGGTCTCACCCTCTACCAGCAGCAGGCGAAGGCCGCGCTCGAATCCATCTGGGCGAGGAACACGTTCGCATGGCTGGTTGGCGGTACGGGCCAGTACGTTTGGGGCCTGCTCGAAGCCTGGCAGGCGCCGGATGTCGCGCCCGACCCGGCGTTGCGCGCCGAACTCGAGGCGTT
>JBDHWA010000111.1:0-6984 GCA_039809945.1 Dehalococcoidia bacterium
GCAGGCGGTCACGCGCGGGGGGTTTCGCGGCGGCATCTGCGAACATTTGTGCGAACTGTACCGCGCACACCGCGAGCGCCGCAATCGGCGTAGGATTGGGGTTCGCCATGGACGACGCCAAGATGGTTCACCGTGCGAACGAGATCGCCCGCTTCTGGGCCGCCTACCCGCACGACGAAGCGGTGACCGCGGTAGCCGGGCACATCCGGAATTTCTGGGAGCCACGGTTTCGCCGGCAGTTGGTAGAGTACGGGCACAACGGCGGCGCAGGCCTGCACGACCTCGTCAAAGAGGCCCTGCGGCAGCTTGCCCCGTCCACCTCTCCCGGCTAAGGACCATGCACCGTGACCTCTGAACCACCGGCTGGCATCCGCCAGATCCTCGACGATGCGCGCGCCAGCGGACGCACCCTCCTCGACCCTGCCAGTGCGCGCGCCATCTGCCAGGCCTACGGCATCACCGTCCCCGGCGACGGCCTCGCGACCTCGGCCGATGAAGCGGCTGCGCTGGCCGCGGGCTTCGGCGGCCCGGTCGTCCTCAAGATCGTCTCCGAAGACATCGCCCATAAGACCGACGCCGGCGGCGTGCTCGCCGGACTGGCCGATGAGGCGGCGGTCCGAGCTGGCTACGAAACCGTCCTCGCGAACGCGAAACAGTACCGCCCGGACGCCCGCATCGACGGCGTGCTCGTCCAGCAGATGGCCCCGGCCGGCCTCGAAGTGATCGTGGGGGCGGTGACCGACCCCAGCTTCGGCAAGATCGTGGCCTTCGGCATCGGCGGCGTGCTCGTGGAGGTACTCAGCGACGTGACCTTCCGCCTCGCCCCGGTGAGCGACGCCGACGCCCGTTCGATGCTCGGCTCGATCAAGGCGGCGAAGCTGCTCGACGGCGTGCGCGGCGGTGCGGCCGTCAACCGTGATGCGCTGGCCGCGGTCGTCCGCGCCGTCGGCCGGATCGTCACCGACTTCCCCGAGATCAGCGAGATGGACCTGAACCCGGTGATCGCGACCGCGGACGGGGCGATGGCGGTCGATGCCCGGATCGCGGTCGACTTCACCCCCCACGCGGCCCATCGCCGCCCGCCGCACGACGAAATCGTGACCGCGATGAACCGGATCATGAAGCCGGCGGCGGTGGCCGTGATCGGCGCATCGGCCGAGGCCGGGAAGATCGGCAATTCGGTCATGAAGAACCTGGTGAACGGCGGCTACGAGGGGAAGATCTTCCCGGTCCACCCGAAGGCCGAGTCGATCGAGGGCATCCGCGCCTACCCCTCGGTGAAGGCGGTCGAGGACGAGATCGATATGGCCGTCTTCGCCATCCCGGCGGCGCTTGTCCCGGGGGCGCTGCGCGAGTGCGGCGAGAAGGGCATCCCGGGCGCGGTCCTCATCCCCTCCGGGTTCGCCGAGACCGGCAACGTCGAGGCCCAGGAGGAGATCAAGCGGATCGGCGAGGAACTCGGCATCCGACTGATGGGACCGAACATCTACGGCTTCTACTACACGCACAGCAACCTCTGCGCGACGTTCTGCACGGCCTACACGGTGCGCGGGCAGGTCGCCCTCAGCTCGCAGTCGGGCGGTATCGGGATGGCCATCGTCGGCTTCAGCCGGTCAGCGGGGATGGGCGTTTCGGCGATTGTCGGGCTGGGCAACAAGTCGGACATCGACGAGGACGACCTCCTCGCTTTCTTCGAACAGGACGACAACACGCAGGTCATCGCCCAGCACTTCGAGGACCTGAAGGACGGCCGGGCGTTCGCCGAGGTGGCCCGCCGGGTTTCCCGGACCAAGCCGATCATCGCTCTCAAGGCCGGACGGACGAGCGCCGGGGCGCGCGCCGCAAGCTCCCACACGGGCGCACTGGCCGGAAACGACCGCGTCTACGACGACATCCTGAAGAGCGCGGGCGTCATCCGCGCGTACGCCCTCCGGGACATGCTCGAGTACGCGCGGGCGCTCCCGGCGCTGCCCACCCCGAAGGGCGAGAACGTGGTCATCATCACCGGCGCAGGCGGCTCGGGCGTGCTCCTTTCGGACGCCTGCGTCGACAACGGCCTGACGCTGATGCAGATGCCGCCGGACCTGGATGCGGCCTTCCGCCAGTTCATCCCGCCGTTCGGCGCGGCCGGCAACCCGGTCGATATCACCGGCGGCGAGCCTCCCTCCACCTACCGCAACACCATCCAGCTCGCGCTCGAAGACGACCGCATCCACTCGGTCATCCTCGGCTACTGGCACACGATCATCACGCCGCCGATGGTGTTCGCCGAACTTGTCGTGAGCGTCGTCGAAGAGATGAAGGCGCGCGGCATCCAGAAGCCAATCGTCGCCTCGCTGGCCGGCGACGCCGAGGTCGAAGAGGCGGCCGAGTTCCTCTACCGCCACGGCATCCCCGCCTATCCCTACACGACCGAGACCCCGGTCCAGGTGCTGGCGGCGAAGTACCGCTGGGCGCGCGGCGCCGGGCTGACCTGAGCCGCGCTCAGTCCAGCAGGGCGCGCAGCCTTTCGAGGTTGCGCGCGTAGCCGTACTCAGCGGCGAGGTGGGCGCGCAGTTCGGCGGCGACGGCCTGGCAGTGCGGCAGGTCATCGAGGACCCGGCGGAGGCCCTCCTGGAGGTCCGTGCCGAGGCAGAGCGCGCCGTCCGTCCCCGCGTACAGCGCCCCGATCCCTGCATCGGCCGCGGTGTAGACCGGCAGCGTGTTGGCCGCCGCGGTTTCAAACATGCGCGGCGTGAACAGCCCCAGCCGCGAGAGCACCGGCCGAACGAGGACTGGCGACAGCAGCGCGCGGCCCATGGCTGCGACCACTCCGCCGAACGGTGCCGGGCGGGCCACACGGACGCCGAGCGAGGCCAGCGCGGCAGGGTCGGCGTAGGTGCCGTGTTCGAGACCGGGCAGCGTACTGCCATCCCAGCCGCGCCCGCGCACCTGCAGGTGTGCCCCCGGCGAAACCGCGCGCATCGCCGCGAAGAGTTCGAGCAGTGCGGCCGCGCGGAACCAGTTGTTCCCGACGTACTGCATGGCAATCCGCGGCCGCCGGTTCGAAGCCGGGGCCAGCGGCGGCATGCCGAAGCAGGGCCAGCGAATGGTCCCTGGCGAGGCTTCGCCGATGGATGGCTGGAGCGTGACTGCCCCGGCGGCCGCGAAGGCCTCGCGCCAGGCCGGCTGGCCGCAGGGCCAGGCGTTGTCGTCACCGTCCACGGAGACCAGCGGCGCGCAGTGGCCATCGCAGTCGACCACCGCGCGGCGGTGATGCGGCACGGCACGGTCGAGCCGGGCGATGGCCGCTTCGTCGAGGAACGGGCGGCCTTCGTAGATGACGAGGGCATGGGTCGCCCAGGCGGCGTCTGCTTCGTGCGGCAGGGACCGCCTCACGCGGGCGTCGGAGCGCCCGAAGCCGACCGCGATACGCACCTCAAAGCCAGCGGCCGGCCCCGCCCGCGCGTATTCGGCGACCACATTGCTGGAGCCACTGTTATAGGCGAACTCGCCGATGACGAGCAGGCGGATAGGCCGAGGCATCAGGCCGTGCGGGACGGCCCCGAGAGCGGGACGCCGCCCTCGCTTCGGCGGTACTCCCCGAAAGCGGGCGCGTCGTACATCTCGCGGATTTCGGAGACGCCGTCCCCGGCGATGCTCATGAACCGTTCGGAAATGGAGACGGCCTCTTCGATGCTGTTGACCTCCACGATGGCGAAGCCGCCGACCACCTCCTTGCTTTCGGTGAACGGCCCATCGGTACGGGTTATCCGGCCGCCGGAACGGCGGATGCGGACGCCGCGGTCGCTGCCTTTCAGACCGTCAGTGACGAGCAATTGGCCGGCAGCCGCGAGGTCGCCGATGAAGGCGCCCATTGCCTCCTGCTCGGCCTCACTCGGCGGCGCATCGGCCTCAGGGCCGGCATAGATCATGATGAAACGCATGGCTGGTTCTCCTTCAGGCGACTTTTGTACTTCGCCCTGCTGATCCGTCGAATGGGGCGCAGCCATTTCGACAAATGCCATCGATTTCCGCCGGTGGCGGCCTGGTTACCACGCTGAGCCCACGATCAGCGATGCTTAGCGTACCTGTTCTGAGAGGGAGCCTGATGCACCTGATCCTGACCGATTCCGCGCCGATCCCGTGGTTCGTCGCCGGGGCGGCCATCGCCGCCGTCACCCTGGTCCTGCTTTACGCCGGGAACCGCCGCCTCGGCGTCTCCACCGGCTTCGAAAACGTGTGCTCGCTGGTCGTGCGCACGCCGTACTTCACGCGCGCGGCGATCAGCGGGTCGAACAGCTGGCGGCTGCCGTTGCTCGCCGGCCTGCTCCTCGGCGGCGTCATCTCGGCGCTGCTCGCCGGCGGCTGGGAGACCACCTGGGCGCTCGGCCGCTTCGACAGCGAGTTCGGCTGGGGGAACGGCGCGAAGCTCGCCTGGATGTTCGGCGGCGGGCTGCTCATCGGCTTCGGCACGCGCCTGGCTGGCGGCTGCACGAGCGGCCACGGCATCTTCGGGCTTTCGAACCTGGAGCTGCCGAGCCTCATCTCCACGGTCAGCTTCATGGCGGCGGGCGTGGTGACCACGAATCTTATCTACCGGGTGATCCTCTGATGCTGACCCGTTCGACTCTCGCCTACCTGGCCCTCGGAGCGTTCTTCGGCTTCATCCTCAGCCGGTCCGGGGCCGCCGACTACAACTACATCCAGGGCATGTTCCTGTTCACCGAGTTCCAGCTCTACGGGATCATCGGGACCGCCGTCGTGCTCACGGCGCCGGGGATCTGGCTCCTCAAGCGGCACGGCCGCACCCTCGGCGGGAAGCCGCTCAGCATCGAACTGAAGCCAGGGCACCGCGGTAACATCTACGGCGGCATCCTCTTCGGCGTCGGCTGGTCGATCACCGGGATGTGCCCGGGGCCGATCCTCGTGAACATCGGCGAAGGGAAGGTGTACGCGCTGGCCGCTCTTGCCGGGACGCTCGTGGGCGCCGGGGCCTTCGGCGCACTCTATCCGCGGCTGGCCGGCCTGTTCCGCCTGCCACCGCTGCAGGTGGGCACAGGCGAGGGATAGCCGGACACGAGGCGGCATGGCCCGAGCCTGTTCCCGGCGAACGACACCGAGGGATGGGCTACTTCAGGTTCTTCAGGAGGAGCGCGCGGCGCTTCAGGACACCCCAGGCGACCGCAGCTTCGTCACCCGTGCCCAGGGAGCCCTTCAGTGAGCGTGAGCGCTTGCCGAAGGTCGGTGCGAGTTTCGCCAAGATAGCCTTGCGGCCGTCCGCCATCCCTTTCGCGAAGTGCTTGATGAACGCCTGCTTGCGGCCTTCCGGCGACATGCCGAAGCTGCGCTTGAGTGCTTCCTTCACTTCCGGCGCGACTGAGCTCGTGATGGCGTTGTAGGTCGTCTCCGCCTTCCGGAGGTACCCGGAGGGCTTGAGGTCTTCTTTGAACGAACTCTCCCATGACTCTTGGCCAGACTTCGTCAGCTTTTGCGAACCGCTGGCGTAGTTATCGATCAGGGAGATGGCGCCGTCAGTATCGGTCATCCAGTTGCCAAGGTTCGCGACGTCCATCCGGTCGCCGTTCCCGAGGAAGAGGTCGCAGAGCGTGACGAACCCCATGCGGCGGGCATACTCGGGGTCTTCGAGCAGTTGCACCGTGCGCATGCCGCCCAGCTTTGATTCGGTGAACCCCTGGCCCATCTTTCGCTTGCCGCCGAAGGCGTGCCCGCTGGCCATCCCCATGACCCAGACATGTGGCTGCCCGTTCCGGTATGCAGCAACGTCCGATGCGACCTCTTCCCGGTTCCACATCGCCTTCTCTTCGATCTGGTCGGCGATCTGGCCACGTTCAGCATCGGTGGCGAGGCGGGTGTTCGGCGCGCTAATCTTCCGCCCGGTTCCGAGCTTGTTCAGCATGGCAGTCGCGAAGTTGGTTTCGAGCGGCGGGTCCTTGGATGCCTTCGTGACGAGCGGCTGGCGCGAACCGTCGGTGAAGAAGACCACGCCAATAGCGCCATCCCCCGAGCGGCTGACCCCGTTCGTCATGTTCCACTGGGTGTTCTCGAAGGTGTACCGCTGGATGGGGCCAGCCTGTGAACCCCCGGCCTGGCTGCTCCCGATCATCTTCGACATCGCTCGATTGCCGACAAGCGATGAGAGTTGGGGCGGGGAACCCCGGCGCCGCTTGAGCGGGTCTTCTTCCGCGGCCCGTGTTGAGGGCGCAGTTCGCCTGCTAACGCGTTGACGCATGGCTTTCATCGCGGCGGGACTATATCGCAGGAGTGACCTGCGGCGCAACTACAACGATGGGCCTCGGGCTCCGCGGCGACTCCCCGCAACGGACCGTGCTCCGAACACGTTTCGTCCTCGGGTCCGTTGCCATGGCCGGGACGCAACCATCCGGCAAGCCACCGGACTCGCCCGGCTTCTGATCACGCCGACGGCGAAGGCGCTTCGACCCCTGCTTCCTTCAGCGCCTCGCGCAGTTCGCGGATCTCGCGGCGGGTTTCACGGTCGTTGTTGAAGCGCTCGGTCATGTCACGCGCGGTGGACATGACCCCCACAATTTCGCCGGCGGTGTCACGGACCAGGGCGAACCCGAGGTCGACGTAGACCGTCTCGCCAGCCTTGTTCTGGGCGCGGGTGGTCATGGGCTTGCCCGAGTACTTGGTCACACCCGTGGCAAGGGCCTTGTCGTACCCCTTCCAGTGGGCGTCGCGGAACTTCTCGGGAATGATGATGTCGAGGCTCTGGCCCATCGCTTCGGCGGAGGTGAAGCCGAAGATGCGCTCGGCGGCCGGGTTCCAGTAGAGCACCTGGCCCTCGCGGCCGGCGTAGATGACGGCATCGGGCGAACTGGCCAGCAGAGCGATAGCGATCTGCGGGCTGAACGTGGGGTCGGTCATGGCAACTCTCCGCGACAACAGGTAGTTCCTTTGAGTCTAACAGCCCCGCGAGACGGCTGTGTCCCTGAGCCCTTCCGCCGAGGCCCGCGCGCTGCC
>JBDHWA010000112.1:0-6979 GCA_039809945.1 Dehalococcoidia bacterium
GCGAAGCGACCGGCCCTCGAGGTTCACCACTTCCTGTCGGCCGAAGGCCGGGCGCACGGCGCGCAGCCCCTCACTGATCGCCTCAGATGGCAGTCCGAACGCCCGGCAGGCGGCAACGGCGGCCAGCGCGTTCGACACGTTGTACAGACCGGTCAGCGGTGTTTCCACCCGGCCGAGACCATCGACATCGAAGCTGGCGCGGTCGAGGTTGAGTTCGATTGCGCGGGCGGAGGTTGCTGGATCGGGCCGTGCGCGGTCGCAGTTCGCGCAGCGCCACCAGCCAACGTGCGCGAAGTACCGCCGTTCGTAGCGGTAGTCGCCGCCGCAGGGGCACCAGCGGGCATCGGAAGCGCCGGCCGCCTCGCTCGCGAACGTGGCGTCATCGATTCCGAACCAGTGCACCGGCCCGCTCCAGCCGATGGCCAGCTCGGCGACCGATGGGTCGTCGGCATTGAGCACGAGCGTGGCATCGCGCGGCGCTGCGGAGAGTGCGCGCTTCCAGAGCGCCATCACGGTGTCGACCTCGCCATACCGGTCCAACTGGTCGCGGAACAGGTTCGTGAAGGCAATCACGTGGGGCTGGAGTGCTGCGACCGCGGCGGGCATGGTCGCTTCGTCCGCTTCGAACAGCCCGGCAGCGTTCTTCGCGCCGGGAATGGCACCCGCGAGGGTCGCGTGCGAAAGCAGCGTGCTCGCCATGCCCCGCATCAGGTTGCTGCCCTCGCGATTGTGCACATAAGGAACGCCGGCTGCATCGAACGCCGCAGCGATGATGCGGCTGGTGGTCGTCTTGCCGTTCGTCCCCGTTACCATCACCCGCCCGCGGCCGAGCGTGCGCCCTAGGTTCGCCACCAGCCGCGGATCGACACGTTCGGCCACCAGCCCCGGAAGCGCAGTTCCGCCGCCGCGCCGAAGCATGCGGGTGGCCGCCCCTGCGGCCTTGCCGGCGACAACTGCGGCACTCGTGCGGACGCGTGTCATCGTCGAATCGTCGCGTGACGGCCGGACTGAGGCAAAGCGCGTTAGCGGGCGTGTGCCGGGAGGAGACCAGCCTGCCGCAGCAACCCGAGGATGCGGTCCCGCGCGACGATGCCCACTACGCGGCCGTTTTCGACCACCGGCATGTGCAGCAGGTCTTCCGTTTCCATCTCCAGCAGCACATCCGAGACGAGGAGGTCGCGCGTGGCCGCATGGAGGGCCGAGCGCGGCACCATCGCCTGCCGGGCAGTCACGGTGTCCCACTCCGCGGGCGGCACTTCGCGCATCTGGTACCCGCTGAGGATGCCCGCCAGCGAACCCTTGTCCTGGACCATGTAGACAACCCGCGGGTTCAGGTCGAGCACGCCGCGAGCCAGCGATCCAACTGTCTGGCCGCCATCGACGATGGGCGGGTCGCGATGCATCACGTCTTCGGCCTTGTACAGGCGCAGTTCGCGTACCAGCCGGTTCTGTTCGAGACTCTTGCGCGCCGAGTTTTCGAGGAAGAGTCCGAGGAAGATGAGCCACGCGCCGCTCAGCGGGTCCTCGGCCACCCACACGTCCCGGCCAACGATGGCCGCCAGGCCGAGGCCAACCCCGGCGAAGGCGAACCCTCGGCCAGTCCACGCAGCAATCGCTGTCGCCCGGTCGTGGTTGCCCGTGACCAGCCAGATGATCGACCGGAACACGCGCCCGCCGTCCATCGGGAACGCCGGGAGCAGGTTGAAGACGCCGAGGATGATGTTCATCAGCGCCAGCCAGACGAGCACGTAGTCGATCGGCCGGGTGTCGTGCGCTCCGAGTGCGAACCATGCTCCGCCGAAAATGGCGGCCAGCAGGAAGCTCGCGAAGGGCCCGGCAGCGGCCATCAACAGTTCGTGCAGGGGCTTCACGGCCTCGCGGGTGATCTGGGCCACCCCGCCGAGAATAAACAGCGTGATGCTCCGCACCGGGATCCGGAACGCCCTGGCAACGACCGCGTGGGCGAGTTCGTGGAGGATGATGGAGACGAAGAACAGCACCACGCTCGCGATGGCCATCGCGTAGTGCGTCCAGCGGCCAGCTGATTCGAACGCTGCCGGGTAGAACTGCGTGGCCAGCAGCCACGTCGTCAGCCCGAAGAGGACGAACCAGCTCGGGTTCACCAGGATGGGGATGCCCGCAAGCGAGCCAACGCGGAACGTGCGGATGCGCATGCCCTTACCTTACGCGCAGGACGGTTAGGGCGAGGTTTCCCGGGCGGCTCATCCCTGGTTCTTGCTGGGCGGCGGGGCAGGCGGCGCGTCCTCATCTTCGACGACGGCTTCCCAGCACAGGTAGAAGTAGAACAGCCCGATGAGGATGGGCACGAGAAACGCCGGGTGATGGCTCTGGACGAGACCGATGAATCCGCCAAGCACCACGAAGATCAACGCGATGACATAGACGAAGAACGCTCCCCAACTGAAACCCAAAGGCAACATGGCTCGATCCTTCCGCGAGCCATCCTACAGCCCGATATCGACCGCTGTAAGCAGCAAAACAGGGAGAAAGCTGTTAGAGCTTTCGAGGACCGAGCTCTCCCCCGGCGGTGAACACGCGCCGCTTGCTTGACCGCCAGGCCACAGCCAGCCGCACCGCGTCTTCAGCGCGCTGGTTGGTGCGCCGTGGCTCTGGGTTAGGAAACGCTAGACGGCGGCGAGTTCCGATTCCGGCGTGGCCGGAACCATCCCCTCGAGCACACGCGCCAGCGCCATCGTGTGGCTGCAGGTCTCCCACTGCGTGAAGAAGTCGCAGTTGCAGTGCCACTCTCCACCGGAGAACGCGACTTCGTGGTCGCTGTTTTCGCCATGGAACGCGACGTGAAGGTTATCGATCTGCATCCGGTGACGTTCCCCGGCGTAGGCCTTGGCCTTCTCAACCTTACCGATCAAGCTCGACTGCATGACTGGCTGCTCCTTTCGCAGAAAACACGAACGGCGGCCCCGAAGAGGCCGCCGCTAAGAGCGATGGATGCCAATTCGCACACCCATAACAGGGTCACCGTACGCTCGCCCCAGAGGCCTGTCAACCTGATTTTTCTCTCCAGATCAATCCGGCATCAGGCAGGGTTCCGAGGGGTCTTCCCTGCCCGGCTCAGGCCGGGATCGTGCTCGGGTAAACGGTCGCGCGGCGCTGCTCGAAGGCGCTGATGTCCGCGTCCTCCTGGAGGGTCAGGCCAATCTCGTCCAGGCCGTTCAGCAGGCAATGCTTCACGAACGGGTCGATTTCGAATCGCCGCGACCATGCGCCGTCGGCCGTCGCCACCGTCTGGCTCGCGAGGTCGACTACAACCTCGGCGGACGGCAACTCCTCGGACCGCGCGATGAGGTACTCGCAGTCTTGCTGCGGCAGCACCACCGTGAGCAGCCCGATCTTGGCGCAGTTGTTGCGGAAGATGTCGGCGAACGAGGGCGCGATGATCGCCTTCAGGCCGAGGTCTTCGAGCGCCCACGGCGCATGCTCGCGCGATGAGCCACAGCCGAAGTTCGGCCCGGTGACCATGATTGGGGCGCCCTTGAACTCCGGGTTGTTCAGCACGAAGTCCGGGTCCTTCTTCCAGTCGTCGAAGGCGAACGGCCCGAACCCGGTGCGTTCGATCCGCTTGAGGAACTCCTTCGAGATGATCTGGTCGGTATCGACGTCGGCGCGGTTCATCGGGATGGACCGGCCCTGGACGGGTTCGAACTTCTTCATGGCTTACTTCCACTCCCGGATATCAACGAAGTGACCGGCGATGGCGGCAGCTGCGGCCATCTGCGGGCTGACAAGGTGGGTGCGCCCGCCGCGACCCTGGCGCCCTTCGAAGTTGCGGTTCGAGGTGCTGGCGCAGCGTTCGCCGGGCATCAGGATGTCAGGGTTCATGCCCAGGCACATCGAGCAGCCGGCTTCGCGCCACTCGAACCCGGCGTCCTTGAACACCTGGTCCAACCCTTCCTGCTCGGCCTGCAGCTTCACCAGGCCCGAGCCCGGGACCACCATCGCCTTCAGCGTCGAGGCGATCTTGCGGCCCTTCACGATGGCGGCAGCGGCCCGAAGGTCCTCGATCCGGCTGTTCGTGCAGGAGCCGAGGAAGATCTTGTCCAGTTTGATGTCCTGGATCGCGGTCCCCGCTTCGAGGCCCATGTAGGCCAGCGAGCGCTCGGCCAGCTCCTTCGCGCTGGCGTTGGCTGCTTCGTCAGGCGACGGAACTCGCCCGGTCACCGGCACGCTCTGGGCAGGCGTGGTGCCCCAGGTCACGCACGGTTCGATGTCCTCGCCGCGCAGCGTGACGTACGTGTCGAAGGTCGCGCCCTCATCGGTTGGCAGTTGCTTCCACGCCGCGACGGCCTGGTCCCAGGCATCGCCGGCGGGCGCGTGCTTCCTTCCTTTTACATAGGCGAACGTCGTCTCGTCCGGCGCCACGAGGCCCGCGCGCGCGCCGCCTTCGATCGACATGTTGCAGATGGTCATCCGCCCTTCCATCGAGAGGCCGCGGATAACCTCGCCGCGGTACTCGATGACGTGCCCGACACCGCCGGCGACGCCGATCTCGCGGATGACCGCGAGGATCACGTCCTTGGCCGTGACCCCGGGATGGAGTGTCCCGGTTACTTCCACCGACATGGTCTTCGGCGGCGCCTGGGGCAGCGTCTGCGTCGCGAGGACGTGCTCGACCTCGCTCGTGCCGATGCCGAAGGCCAGCGCGCCGAACGCGCCGTGGGTCGCGGTGTGGCTATCGCCGCAAACGATGGTCATGCCGGGCTGTGTCAGCCCCTGCTCCGGCCCGATGACGTGGACGATGCCCTGGCGGATGTCGCCGACGCCGAAGAGCGGCACACCGAACTCGTCGCAGTTCGCGCGCAGCGTCTCGACCTGCTGCACGGAGAGCGGGTCGGTCCACGGCTTGTCGCGGTCGATGGTCGGCACGTTGTGGTCGACCGTCGCGAGGGTCAGGTCCGGGCGGCGCACTTTGCGGCCGGCCAGCCGGAGCCCTTCGAAGGCCTGGGGCGAAGTCACTTCGTGCACGAGGTGCAGGTCGATGTAGAGGAGGTCCGGTTTGCCTTCCTCGTGGTGCACAACGTGGTTGTCCCAGATTTTCTGGATGATGGTGCGCGGTTGGGTCATACGAGGCGGCTCCGGAGCAGTGCGATCGTCATAAGGCGGGAAACGATCGTACCAGAGGAGCGGCCGACGGGCCTCAGGCGAGCGATTGCAGCGTTAAACCAATCATCGCGCCGACGCCGCGCGAGTGGTGGAGGACGTACTGCTTCCCCGAAGCCTTCGCCTCTTCGAGGACCCGGCCCGAAGCGGCGTGGCTGATGCAGGCCGCGTTGATGATGACGAGGTCGGCCGACCCGGACGCCAGGCCGAGGCTCTGCGCGCCGTTGTGGGCCTCATCGGGGTCGAGCCAGTCCACCTTGAGCTTCCACTGGTCCTCCAGCACCGGTTTCGCATGCTTCTTGAGCCACTGGTGCCCGCCGATGACGACCACCCGCTTGCCGGGGGGAACGTTCGCCGGCGGTGTCTCGCCCTCCGCCGGGGAAACCTGCGAACTTGAGTACTCCGCCAGTTGAGGGAAGGCCAGCGCCAACCCTATCAGTTCCGCCGGTGGGTCCGTGACGCCCTCTTGCTGCGCGTTCCTCACCAACTGCTGCACCGTCTCCTCGAACGGCTCCCCCGCTTCGAGCTGGTGCGTCAGCAGCACCTCCAGCGCCGGGCCCCGGAGCGGCTTGAATCCGTTGGTGTACCGCGAGACGAGGGAGACGAGGTCTGCGTCCGCGCTTTCGCCCTGGTAGCGAAGCTCGCGCACCAGCCGGTCGAATGCTTCCACCGAGTCCTTGTCGTGGCTCTGCTTGACCGACGCTTCGAGTGCGCGTTCGTACACGATCCGCCGCTGCTCGGCCGAAACGAGCGACGTCCACGGCAGGTTGCGCGATTCAACCAAGCGCCCGACTGCATTCAGGTAGTTGTCCGGCCGCTGTCCCGCCTGGAGCAGGTCGAGTAGATCGATGAGTTCGGTCTGGGGGTCGTCGACGCCCCAGAGGGTCAGCGCCTGCACGTACACCCGGTCGGCGATGGCCCAGGTGAGGCTGTTCGACCCGCCCCGGTCATTGAGCGAGACATCGGTCAGGTAGCGCGCGCTCCGGCTGAGGCGCATCTGTTCCAGCGTCTTGGCCCAACCCGGGAAGGTCTGGTGCGTGTTTGGCTGCCCGTTCGCGGCGGGCTGGAATGCGGCCAGGAACTCGGCGTAGTCGCGGAGGGCCGAGTTACGGGGCGAAATGAACCGTGCGAGCATCTTGCGCTGGTTGTTCGAAGCCCACTCCAGCGGCCCGCCCGCGATGCAGGCGAGGCACGCCAGCGCTGCCGGTTCGAGGATCCGTGTGTCCTCCTGGAAAGCCTTCAGCCGCTTTTCGGCTTCCGGGACGAGCCATGCCAGGTCGCTCACCGTGTTCTGGATGTCTTCCTTGGGCCAGACCTTGTTCCAGTCATCGAGCGAGTTCTTTTCGTAGAGGGCGTTCGCAAGGAGCACGAGCCCAAGCGCGAACCCTTCATTCCCCAGCGTCGCTTCCCTGAGGATGTCGGCGATGCGGTCCGCGGCCATCCACTGGCCCGCGCGCGCGCCGCCGAGCAGGTGCGCGATGCGGCAGTAGTCCGCGAGGACGGGCGCCAACCGCCGCAGGACCGGGTCGTTGACCAGGTATTCGAGCCGCGCCCGCGCCTGTTGCGAACCCAGCCGTTCGCTGTCGAATCCGTTGTCGGACACGAGTTCTGCCAGCAGCAGGTCGCGAAGGTCGCTTTCGCTAACGATTGGACCAGACGGTCCGCAGTCGTTCGAGAGCAGCGACAGGACAACGCCCGCGTACGCGACGCGCGCCTCCCGGGAGAGGTCGTCCTCGAGCCGGCCCGGCTTTTCGAGGGCGCGGCGCAGGGCGCCGAGGGCTTCTTCGTGCTGGCCGAGGCGGGCCATCGCAAGCCCGGCGACGGCCCGGAGCGGCAGTTC
>JBDHWA010000113.1:0-6945 GCA_039809945.1 Dehalococcoidia bacterium
GGCTGGTCGAACGGCTGGACGCCGAGGATGGCCCCGGCGACCGCGGTAGCGAACTCCCAGCGGAAGAACTCGCCTCCGAGCCCCGCCGCTTCGAGCCGCAGCACCGGGTGGCCCGCACGCTCGAGTTCGCCGGCCTCAGCAGAGTCGCCGTAGCAAACGAACGCCCGGTCGTGGCCGTAGACGTCTGCGGGGAGCGGCTTTTCGCCGTCGATGGGGATGACTCCGCGGCCTTCCTTGCCGGTTGATTCGGCAAGCAGCTGTTCGATCCAGCTCCCAAGCGACGCGAGTTCAGGCGGCAGGCGAAGGGTGCACTTGTCGCGGCCAGCCAGCGCTGCCTCGCCGAGGAAGATGCCCAGTTCCGCGCCCGGGTTCTCGGCCAGCACCGAAGAACGGCAGCGGTCGCCCATCGCCAGGGCGTCTTCGAGGATGTGCCCAAGCGGCGCGCCGGCGAGGGCCGCAGGGACCATGCCAAAATGCGACAGCACCGAGAACCGCCCGCCGATGTCGGGCTGGTTCAGGAAGAGCGTGCGGAACCCGTGCTCGTGGGCGAGAGCCTCCAGGGAACTCCCGGGGTCGGTGATGGCGACGAACTGCCGCCCGTTGCCGATGCGCTCCCAGAACCAGGCAAACTGGCTCATCGTCTCGATGGTCGAGCCTGACTTGCTCGCGACCACGACCAGCGTGCGCGAGAGGTCGAGGCGCTCCGCCGTCGCGCGGACCTGGTCCGGGTGCGTGCTGTCGAGCACCTCAAACCTAGCCACACCGCTGCCAGGGCCACACGTCTCGGCGATCACCTCCGGGCCAAGGCTGGACCCGCCCATCCCGAGCAGCAGCACCTGGTTGAGGCCATCCGCGTGCGCCCCGCTGGCGAACGAGGCCAGTTCAGTAAGTTCGGCGTGGAGGTCGTGAGCGACATCGAGCCAGCCCAGGCGGTTCGAGATTTCGGTAGGGTCGGGCCTCCAGACGGTGTGATCGCGCGCCCAGATACGTTCGATGATTCGTTCGCGGGTGAACTGTTCGGACCGGGCGGCGATGGACTTCTGAAGCGCTTCCTGCATGCCCCTACGGTACGGGAGTGAACGAGAGTCCGAAACTCTGGCCGGGGAGCCGCTGGTCGATCAGCACCGGCTCCGGGTTCAAGAGCACGGCCCCGGCCCGGATCACGCGCCGTGCCGGCCGCCGGATTGGCTCCGTGCGCCGGGGGCGATGCGGAATCGGCTTTCGCGCTTGCACGATGTCATTTTCGACCGCGAACCTCGGGAGATCCCCTATGTTTGGGTGAGCGCCGGGGGGAAAGCGAGTGGAGAGTGCGGTCCGGCAGCGAGAGAGTTGAGTTCGAACCCGTAACCGGGATACCGGGGCGCTCCCAGGACGGTTCGCAGGCAGCCGAATCGAACGTTCGGGTTTCTCCGTAGTGAACGAACGGGGCAGGTGTGTCGATGATGATGACAGGCCTGCCATGGCCCCAGGGTCATCGGCGCCGGGAGCTATCGTGATGACGAACCACATCCGCACCTGCCTGCACTGTGGGCTTCGGTATGACTGGCGGCGTTCGCCGTCCGGCTCGCTGAAGATGACCTACTGCGGCTCCCTCTGTGAGCGAGCGGACATGGGGTTCACCATCGAAGCGCTCCTCTCCGGCCAGCGTGTCCTCCCGCGGGAGTGGCGCGACCTGCTCGCCGCCTGACGGCCCAGTCGAGAGTGGCAGGCAGGGTTCAGCCCTTCGGATGACCCGCGTTGCTCCTCTCGCACGAAGAAGCGAGCAGCGTCATCCGGGACACTGACAACAACGAAACACGCTCTCTGGAGGGCACACCAATGGCAGCTAACGTCTCACTCTTCAGCGACCCCGCGAACATCAAGACGTGCCGCCATTGCGGGCTCCGCTATGACTGGCGCCGCTCTCCGAGCAGCTCGCTCAAGATGACCTACTGCGGGTCGCTCTGCGAACAGGCCGACCTGGGGTTCACCATCGAGGCGCTGCTTCGCTACGAGCGCCAGCCCGTGGCCAACGCCGCCTGACAGAGGCCTTTACCAGCGCCTACACGGATTTGGCGTAGGTCTCTTTACGCAACCCACGGCGGGTTCTACGCTGGAATGAGCCCAAGGCACCCGACCCTTCCACTGGAGGGCGGGGAAGCCCGGGGCGGAAGGATACTCCTGTGGTCGACACCCCGATCGGTCCCGGCTCCACCGGGATGAACCTCAACCACATCAAGGTCTGTGCGCGGTGCAACCTGCGCTACGACTGGCGGAAGTCACCCAGCTCCATGAAGATGACCTACTGCTCCTCGCTCTGCGAGAAGGCCGACCTCGGCTTTACGCTCGAAGCGCTGTTGCGCTACGAGCGCGCGGCAGCCGAGCCAGAGGCCGAAGCAACGCCTGCCGTCTAGCAAGCGTTCCTCCAACGAAAACCCGAAGGCCCGTCGAAATGACGGGCCTTTGTTGTTCGCACCCGCCGGGTATCAGCCCGTGGTGGTCAGAGGCGTGTCGTCGCGGTTCGCCCATTCGCGCATCGAACCGTCGTAAACGCGAACGTTCTCGTACCCGAGGAGCTCCATCACGAATGCGGCGTGGGCCGCGCGGATGCCGCCCTGGCAGTAGGTGATGGTCGGCTTGCTGCGTTCGATACCGGCGCTCTTGAGCAGCCCTTCGAGGTCGTCCGCAGGCAGGAACTTCCGGTCGTCTCCGGTGCTCACAAAGCGCACCCACTCCATGTGGTGCGCCCCCGGGACGCGGCCCGACCGCTTGTTCCCGCGGTCGTTCGTCCCCTCCCATTCGCCGTCCGTCCGGGCATCGAGAACCTGGCAGGCCGGGTTCGTGTGCATCTCCTTCAGGTAGTCCACGGTTGCATAGATGTCGGGGTTCGCCCTGGCCGAGAAGCTGCCCTTCGGGGCGCGGGTGGCGTGGAACGTCACCGGCCGCCCCTCGCTCAGCCAGCGATGCCACCCACCGTTGAGCACCTTCGCGTTCGTGTGCCCGTAGTACTTCAGCACCCACCAGAGCCGGGCCGCCACGAGACCGTTGTTGTCGTCATAGGTGACAACCGTGGTGTCGTTCGAAACCCCGAGCTTCGCCATCAGCTCTTCGAACTCAGCCGGCGGCATGACCAGTGTTCCATGGTCACTGCCTTCCGGATCCTGCTCCTTGATGTAGTAGTGGACCGGGAGCTGTACGGCGCCGGGGATGTGGGCGCGGCGGTAGGCCTCGAGCGTCGCGCAATCGATAACCCGGACCTTTGGGTCATCGATGACGGTGGCGAGCCAGTCCGGCTCGGCCAGGAGTTCGGGGTGGGCATAGCCTGCCATGGGCGCCTCCAACGGGTTGATTGCGCGGAGTCTAGCGCACCCGGGAGGGTGTTGGCCCGCGGAGCCCCCGGTCGCCCAAAGCTCGCCTTCGCCCCTCAGTCCCGGCGCGGAAGTTGCGGCGTGACGGTGCCCTGGGGGAAGTTCGGGTTGCCCGTCGGCGTGGGCGTGGCGGAACCGAACGGGTTATTCGGCACACCCGACCGGCGGACGTTTATCACCACCGAGATCTTGAGACCCTTGCCGTCGTCGGTGCTGAGCCGAACCGAGTAGACGGCGTTGTCCTTCAGGTCCTTCGGCTCGATGGTCCCGAGTGGTGCATCCTTCACGGCGGCGGTCCCGCTTCCGATCGTCTTCCACTCCGTCGGGTTCGCCGTCTCACCGATTTCTAGCTTCCAGTTCTTCATGTTCGGCGCGTTCACCGTCCCGATAACCTGGAAGGTGGTAGCCACGGTCTTCCCGTCCTGGAGGTTCCCGATCACCAGCGCCGACTGGCCGTTGCTCTTTTCTGTCGGGACGATCGGGATGCCGCGCTCCTTCGCCAGCTCGATGGCCGGTTCCGGCGCGAAGGTGGGGAGCTTCACGAACTTCTTGGTTTCGCGGAATTGTGGGGGTGTCTGGTCAGTGGCGAGGAAGCCATTGCGCGTGTCGATCTGCGCTTCCTCGCACTGCGAGGCGTAGGTCACGTCAGTCCGCACCCAGGCCGTTACGCTCTGGTCGCAATACTTGAAGTCGGGACCGAGCACGCGGTCTGTCGCGGGGGTCTGGAACGACCGCTGGGCGACGTTGGAAGGCTGCAGGTCACTGAACCCCTGGGTGATATCGGTCACGCCCCGGGCTTTCAGGGCGCTGTGGTACGCGCCCATCCACGATTTCCAGAGGCGGACCGTGGCGTTGGCCGAGGCATAGGCGCGGTCGTTCACCAGCTCGTTGTTCGCGTTACCCACCCACACAGCAGTTGCAGCGTGGCGGCTGTAGCCCGTCATCCAGGTTTCGAGTGTGTCGCTGGCGCGCAGCGGACCCTGCTGGGTGCCCGTCTTCACGCCAGACGGGATCTTCACCCCGTCTGAGTAGAAGTCGAGGCCGAGGTCGGTGTTCGAGCCGCCACAACCCCAGATGATGAAGCGCGCCGTGCAGTCCGACATGATGCTGTGAAGCAGCCAGACTGAACCGGCGTTCACAACCTGCTTGGTCTGCGGATCGGGTTCCTTGTAGACGAGGTTGCCGTCCTTGTCGCGAACTTCGAGCACAACGATGGGGTCCAGTTCGCGTGTGCCGGGGATGCGGATATTGCCGCGCTGGAACTCGAGCGCCTGCTTCACCGCCAGGTCGTAGTCCGCGCCGACATCCACGGCCGTGCTCCGCAGCGTCTTGATGTCGACGTATTCCGCGAGGGACGGCGTGCCCACCATCTTGCCCATGTTCGCGATGGTGGCGTCCATGTAGGCCATATCCACGGCGCGGATGTTGGCCCCGCCGGTGGCGATCGACGCACCGTAATTCACGGCCTTGTGGTTGCTGAAGGTGGGGTCGAAGCCCTGGGCAAGGGTGGTGATGCCGAGCTTCTTGGCCATCTCGATGACGTTGTCGATGCCGCCTTCGGCCGCCGCCCGGAAGGCGCCGACGTTCTGGGAACCGCCGAGCGCGGCGCGAGCCGAGATGAGCCCTTCGGATGCTCCGCCCTGGCGCGGGTTCACGATCTCCACCCCACCGATGCTGAGCGGGCTCGTGTCCCAGAAGATGCTCATCGGCGCCTTGTTCTGGGTGTCGAACCAGTTCAGGTAGACCGCCGGCTTGAACGACGAGCCCGGCTGGTTGATCTCGCTGAGCTGGTCGATATCGCCCGCGACCCGGCGGTCGGACCGGTACGTCGGGTCGATATTTGGCGAGTAGACGATGATCTGGCCGGTCGTCGGTTCGATGGTGACGACGGCTGCGTTGTGACACTCGCAACCCGCTGCCAGCCCCGAGGCAATCCACTCGCTGGACATCTGGCGGGCCTGTTCGGTCAGGGCGTAATCGAGCGTGGTTGTGACTTTGTACCCCGCCGAGTGCACCCAGTTCTCGCAGTCGTCGACGTCCTTCGGCTTCGGCAGCAGGCCGGCCTTGCACATGCGCACCAGCCGTGGCTCGACCTGGTTGTCGATCCACGCCTCAGCCTTCAGCGGGTTCGAGGCGGCATACACGTGGATCTCTTCCGCTTTCGCCGCCGCCACCTCGTCGGCGGTGGCCCGGCCATGGACGACCATCAGGTCGAGCACGGCCTCCTGGCGCTTCTTCGCCTCGCCTGCAACGGTTGTGCGGCCCAGTTCGTCGAGGATGCACGTCCCATCGTCGTTCGCGATGCAGTTGTAGCGCGGGTGGTAAAGCGTCGGGAACTGCGGCACGCCTGCGAGCAGCGCCGCCTCACCGAGCGTGAGGTCCTTCGCGGGCTTGTGGAAGTACCCCTGCGTGGCCGCCTCGATGCCAACGTAGCGGTCGGCGTAGGAGATCTGGTTGAGGTACCAGGTGAGGATCTGCTCTTTGGTGTAGTCGTTGGTCAACTCGACCGCGTAGACGATTTCGCGCAGCTTGCGGTCGAGGGTGCGTTCGGCAGTGACGCAGCGGGATGGGTCCTGGGTGGTGGTGATGTTCGGGCAGATGTAAACGTTCTTGATGAGCTGCTGGGTGATCGAGGAACCGCCGGTCCCGCTGTCGAACTGGTTCCGGACGTACCGTTCGAAGGCGGCGCGGGCGAGGCCGGTGAAGTTGATGCCCGGGTTATCCCAGAACGAGTTGTCTTCGGTCGAAATGGTAGCGGCCACGAGATACGGCGAAATCTGATCGAGCGGGACCGGTTCGAGCAGCTGCGCATCCGGGTTGGTCAACTGGCCGAGGAGCACTGCGCTGGCCCCATCCGGTCCGTTCCGGTCGTATATCTGCGTCAGGCCAACGTTTCGCTGCTGGAGCTTCTCTTCGATCGGCACATAGTCATGCGCGTACGAGTTATAGATGGTGAAGAGCGCGCCGACGCCGGCCGCGGCGCACACCGAAGCGAAACCCAGCAGGGCGACAAGCGCCACCAGGATCGGGCGGGCCTTGCTGCTGCGGCGGGCTCGCCGGGCCTGCAGTCTGCGCCGTGCGACCAGCGAGCTCACAGCCGCTGACCCTCGCCGGGGCAGGTCGCACAACGGGATTCGGCACTCACGAAGGCCACCGTATCAAACCCGCGCCACCCGAAAAACCAATCTTTGTTAAGCGTCAGTACCGGACAGCCAGCGTCCACCGCACGCTTTCCCCTTTCCCCATTTCTCTTACGCTTGAACCATGGCGCTCACGTCTGAAGAAGTCCTCCACATCGCCCGCCTTGCGCGCATCGCCCTCACCGAAGACGACGTCCAACGCTTCACGGCGCAACTGACCGGCATCGTGGACCACTTCGCGGCGCTCGCTGCCGTTGACACCGAAGGCGTCGAACCAACGGCGCACCCCCTTCCCCTTTCCAACGTCATGCGCGCTGATTTGGTTTCAGCCTCACTCTCTCAGCGCGATGCTCTCGCAAACGCGCCCTTAACCGAGGACGGCTACGTCCGCGTGCGGGCGGTGCTCGAATGAGCGACCTCTGGCGGCTGACCGCCCACGAAGCGCACGAAAAGCTGCG
>JBDHWA010000114.1:0-6929 GCA_039809945.1 Dehalococcoidia bacterium
CCTTCGATGCGGTGAACCCGGTTTGTTGGCCACGGACCGGGGCAGCTGACTCCGCTGACGATGATCCAATCGTGCACGCTTGCCGCGATGTCCGGCGCGATCTCGGGACTGAAGCACATCTCGGGCGGGAAGAATCCCCTGGGCTGCCACGCGGCCCCGAAAGCCGCGCCGTTCGTAGCGTCGTTGTCGCGGATGGACTGCTGCCGTCGCTCGCGCGGGATGAGCGGCAGGATCGGGTGGTACTTCCCGCTCCCGACGAACTCGACGATGCCACGGTCGGCAAGATGCGCAAGGCTGTCCACGATGTCGCCCTGGCCGTGCTCCACCAGGAGCTCCGTGAGCACGCCCTGGATATTCACCGCCACCCGCGCGTTGGGGTGACGTCCGAGGACCTTCAGGAGCGGGCGGTAGGACTCATTCGCGACACGCACGAGCACCTCGTGCGTCTGGGTCGGCGGCTGGTAGAAGTGCAAAAGTTGCGCCCAGTGCGTCACGGGCTGAGCACCCCCTCGGCGGGTGCAGCGAACAGCGACGGATTGATGTCCGCAAAGGGATTGTCGAGGTGTTCGAGCTGGGCGAGTTCGGAGGCGAACCCGGCTGACCCGCCTTCAATAGCGCCGGCGATGGCGTCGAAGCGCGCGCAGTGGCTGTTGAAGCGCTCGATGGCGTACTCGTTCGCCTGCCCGGTCGTCATCAGGAACTGCCAGTCGGATGACTGGAGGAGGAGCAGTTCGCGGGCCAGTTGGCGGCTCAATTCTGAGTTCGTGGCCAGCAACTGGTGGGCGCGCTGCTGGCGGCGGCGAATCTCGGGCCACGTCCACGCGGTCTGGTCGTTCATCCAGGTGCGGTGGTCACCGCCCGCGCCCCACGAGCCTTCGGGGAGTTCGATCGAGGCCACCGGCGGGTCGCTGGCGATGACGCCATCCGCCGTCGTCAGCGCCACGTCCGGGTCCCGGGAGAGCGTCCGCAGCACGTGCGTGAGCCACTGCACCCCTTCGAGCCACCAGTGCCCATACAGCTCGGTATCGTACGAAGCCATGAGGTTGCCGTGTTCGCCGGCGCCGCTTTCGTACAGGTAGAGCTCGCGCTTAAGCAGCGAAGCGAAGTGCGCGGCGTGTTCCTGCGCCTTCGCTGCCGCCGCCGAGGGGACGTATTCGGCTTTCTCACCGAGGTCCACACCCGGGCCGGTCACGCGGTGGTAGTGGAGTCCCGAGACGGGGTCCTTGCGGTGAAATTCGCGGTAGGCGCCGTCCCCGGGGTAACCGTGGGCCGCCGACCAGACCTGCAATCCTGTCTGTTCGTTCCGGGCCATCACAGCCACGCTCGAATCGCCCACCCAGTAAGGACGGAACGTGGTTCCCCGGTGGGGGCCGGCGTCGGCTGGACGACGGTCGCTCGCGCTGAGCGGCGGGTAGGGGCCCACCATGCCGCCGAGCGCCTTGCCTCGTGCCGTCCCACCGGTAGCCAGGTGGGTTTCGACGAAGAAGACCTTGATCCCCGCTGCCTCAAGGAAGCGCTCGATGCCGGGCTTGTAGGCGCATTCCGGCAGCCAGAACGAGCGCGGTGGCCGGCCGAAGTTGCGCTCGTGCGTGCGCACGCCGGTTTCGACCTGGAAGCGGACGGCCGCATCGTCTTCGAGCAATGGCAGGTAGCCGTGGGTCGCCGCGCAGGTGGCAACTTCCAGGTGGCCGGAGGCTTCGAGTTCGCCGAACGCGCCGAGCAGGTCACCCCCCAGCGTTTCCCAGAGGTCGCGCACGGCTTCGAAGCGCTCGACGTGGAAGAGGGCGGTATCGCGAAGCTGCGAGCCTGCCGGGAAGCGCGCGACATCGCTGTTCGCGCGACGCAGCCGCTCGCCGAGGTACTCGCTGAAATGCTGCTTGACCAGCGGGTCACCGAGTTGCTCGGCGAGGATGGGCGTGATGTTGATAGTCACGCCGAGCGAGCGGTCGGTCTCGCGGCTGAGCGCCCGGAAGCCATTGAGGAGCGGCAGGTAGCACTCGAGCAGGGCCTCGTGGATCCACTCTTCGCCGTGCGGCCAGCGGCCTGCCAGCCGGCAGTAGGGCAGGTGGGTGTGAAGGACGAAGGTTGCGGTTCCCGCCATAGGTCAGGACCTCCTATGCCCAGTGTGCCAAACCGGGCGCAAACGGATCGTGCAGGCCCTCCGGCTGGGGCAACACGCGGATGGTGTAGCCGAGGCGGCCGCTGCCCTGGAATCGCGCGGTTCCGCGGAGTGTGACGACGCCGCCGGGGCCGGTCGAAACCGGGACAAGGCGGACCTCGCCCTGCGCTCGCAAGTCGCCAGCTTCGTTCACGCTGCCGAAAATCAGGTCCACGCGGAGGCTCTCGACCGGGAGTCCGCCGGTTTCGAGCGTCGCGGTCACTTCGGCCACGCCGGCGGTGAGCGCGTGTGTGACGCCGGTGACCTTCACGGAATCCCAGCGCTCACGGATGTCGTCGAGGTCTGCAGCAAGGGTTCGCGCGCGCTTGAGGTTGCCGGCTGTGAGGGCGTGCCACGAATCCACGGCCGGTGCGTACGCTCGGGCAGCGTATTCGCCCACCATCCGGTTGGTGTTGAACACCGGCCCGAACGCCTTGATCGAATCTTTCACCCGCCGGAGCCACTCGCGAGGGATGCCGTCGCCGTCGCGGGCGTAGAAGGTCTCGGTTACCTCGTTCTCGAAGAGGTCGTAGATGGAGTTCGAGTCGAAGGCGTCCTGCGCTTCTGGGTCATCATCGACCTGGGCGCGGCCCACGGCCCAGCCGAGCCCGGGCCTGTACGCTTCCCACCACCAGCCGTCGCGAACGCTCATATTGAGCGCCCCGTTCGCGAACGCTTTCATCCCGCTCGTGCCGCTGGCTTCGAGCGGGCGCAGCGGGGTGTTCAACCAGAGGTCGCAGCCCTGGACGAGGGCGCGCGCGATCTCCATGTCGTAGTCCTCGAGGAGAACGAGCCGGTCGCGGAATTCGGGCCGGGCGCTGAGGTTCACGACCTCGCGGATGAGCGCCTTCGCCGGTTCGTCCCGCGGGTGCGCTTTGCCGGCAAAGATGAACTGCACGGGCCGCTCGGCGTGGTTCACGATGGCGGCAAGCCGTTCCGGGTCGCGGAAGAGCAGCGTCGCGCGCTTGTAGCCGGCGAAGCGGCGCGCGAATCCAACGGTCAGCACACGGGCGTCGAGTGCCTGGCCGGCGCTTCCTGACGAAGCGGACAGACCACGCGCCATCAGGGCTTCGGCGTGCTGCTTCCGTGCGCGGGCCACGAGCTTTCCGCGTTCCCGTTCGTGGATGCGCCAGAGCTCTTCGTCAGGCACCTCGTCGATGCGGCTCCAGTTCGCCGAAGCCGGGTCTTCGCGCCAGGCGGGCCCCACGTAACGGTCGAAGAGGTCGGCCATATCGTGGGAGACCCACGTCGGCAGGTGGACGCCGTTGGTGACCGAATCGATCGGCGCCTGTTCACGCGGGAGGTTCGGCCAGGCCGCTTCCCAGAGGTGCTGGGAGACGCCCCGGTGCAACTTCGAAACGCCGTTCCGAAAGCCGCTCAGTCGCAGGCCCAACATCGCCATTGAAAACGGTTCGTTCTCGTCGGCCGGGTTGGTGCGGCCGAGGCCGAGCAGTTCTTCGCGGGCAAGACCCATCGAGGCCGAATACTCGCCGAGGTAGCGCATCACGAGGTCCGGCGAGAAAAGGTCGATGCCTGCGGCGACCGCGGTGTGGGTTGTAAACGCGGTCGCCGCCGAGACGGGCAGGCGAGCTTCGGCGAACGTTGCGCCCGCTTCTTCCATCAAGATGCGCGTGCGTTCGAGGCCGAGGAGCGCGGAATGCCCCTCGTTCATATGGCAGGCGGAAGGCGACAGCCCCATCGCCTTCAGCGCCCGGACGCCGCCGATGCCGAGGATGACCTCCTGGGCGATGCGCATCTCCGAATCGCCGCCGTACAGCCGGCCCGAGAGTTCGCGGTCGCTTGGGATGTTCGGCTCAACGTCGGTGTCGAGGAGGTAGAGCGGTATCTTGCCGACCTGGAGTCGCCAGACTTCGGCGACGGCGGTGCGCCCGTCGAGCGGGATGTCGACGCGCAGCCGCGAGCCATCGGCGAGGCTCACCGGTTCCAGCGGCTGGAGAGACGAGTCGATGGACCGGTACTCTTCCTGCTGCCAGCCGTCCGGGCCGAGCCGCTGGTGGAAGTAGCCGAAGTGGTACAGCAGCCCCACGCCCACGAGTGGGATGCCAAGATCCGAGGCGGACTTCAGGTGGTCGCCGGCGAGAATACCGAGGCCTCCGGAGTAGTTCGGGAAGCTCTCGGTGAGCGCGAACTCAAGTGAAAAGTACGCGATTGGCTCACTCGCCGAAGCGCCCGGGACCGAGACGATGGGTTCGCGGCGCAGGTACTCGTCGAACGCCTGGCTGACCCGTTCGAGGTGGGCGATGAAGCCCTCGTCTGCAGCGAGTTCGTCCCAGGTTTCGGCCGGGGTGCGCTGGAGCACGGCAACCGGGTTGTGCTGGGTCGCATCCCAGAGCGCCGGGTCGATGCGGGCGAAGAGGGCTGCCGCATCCGTGTTCCAGGTCCAGTAGAGGTTCGAGGCGATGCGGGCGAGTCCAGCCAGCGGCTGTGGCATGGCCGGCTCGGCGAAGAAGGTGCGGGAGGCACGGAGACGCATCGTTCGATTGTAGCGCCGGGCCCACTCTGGGCAGGTCGCCCGTGTTTGTTGGCCCGAGGCGAGCACGCGTGCGAACATCTGGACGCCGGCCGCTCTGGGTCAGTGAGGGATGTTCACCGATGGCGTTCCGGGCCGTCCTCTTCGACATCGGCGATACGCTCTGGCACGCCGCGGATGCTCCGCCTCCGGCAAAGTTCCGCAGGCTTGCGGCTGAGCGTGCGAAGGCGTTCCTCGCGTCAATTTCCATGCCTGTGAAGGACCCTGCGCTGGTCGCGCGGGTTGCCTGGGATTCACTGGAAGGAGCCATGCGCGAGGCGCGCCGAACTGACCGCCGGGAGCCAGACTACGCGGCCATCGCGCGGGACGCCCTTCGTGCGCGTGGCGTGGAGCTTTCGCTCGAATATGCAGCCGCTCTCATGGAAGCGATTTACGTCTCTGGACCGGAGGGCGGGAAGGCGGCCTATCCCGGCGCACGGGAACTTCTCGACACGCTCCGCAGCCGCGGCTTCAAGCTCGGCATCATCACGAACCGCGCGTTTGGCGGTGAGCGCTTTCGCGACGACCTGAAGGCAGCTGGCCTCGATATCGGCTGGGACGCGAACGTGGTCAGTGTTGAAGTGGGCTACCTGAAGCCACACCCGGCCATCTTCGAGCGTGCCCTGAGCGACCTTGGCGAGACCGGCACGCGGACAGTGATGGTGGGCAATTCGCTGGCAGAGGACATCGCCGGTGCGCAGGCATTCGGCATGGCCACCGCGTGGAAGCGTTCGAAGCCCGATGCAGAGGGCGTCACGCCGGATTTCACGTTCGATGATGTGTCGGAACTCCTCGACTGGAGTGTGCTGAAGGGGGTGTCGGTTGGCTGAACAACGGACCTGGGGCGGGCGTTTCGAAGGCGGGATGGACGAACTGACCCAGGAGTACACGGCCGGCATGGACCGTGACCTCTGGGCGCACGACATTGCGGGGTCGGTGGCCCACGCCCGGATGCTGGGGAAACAGGGCATCATCCCCGCAGCCGACGCGGAGGCGATCATCGCCGGACTGGGCGAAGTGCTTGCCGACGTCCAGGCTGGCCGCGTGACGTGGCAACCGGAGCTCGAAGACATTCACACGCACGTCGAGTCGCTGCTTCGCGCGAAGATTGGCGCCGCAGCCGGCCGTCTGCATACCGCCCGTTCGCGCAACGACCAGGTCTCGCTGCTGAACCGGATGGTCGTCCGGGAAGCCTGTGACATCGCCGCGGAGGCGAGCGCTGCCCTCATCCGCGTCATTTGCGACCTTGGCGAAAAGCACGCTTCCGACGCAATGCCCGGCTATACGCACGTCCAGCGGGCGCAGCCCATCACGCTGGGCCATCATCTCCTCGCCTACGGAGAGATGTTCCTGCGCGACCGCGAGCGGTTCCTCGACTGCCGCCGCCGCACCAATGTGCTCCCGCTCGGTTCGGGAGCGCTCGCCGGTTCGCCGTATCCGCTCGATAGGGAGATGGTGGCCAGGGAGCTCGGCTTCGAGGCAATTTCCCGGAACAGCATGGATGCGACCGCCGACCGCGACTTTGTGGCGGAGTTCGCAGCGGCCTGCGCCATCACGCAGGTCCACATCTCCCGCCTCAGCGAGGACATCGTCCTCTGGGCGAGCGCTGAATACGGCTTCGTGACGCTCCCGGATGGTTTTGCCACCGGTTCGAGCATCATGCCGCAGAAGAAGAACGCGGACGTGGCCGAACTGGCTCGTGGCCGCAGCGGCCGCGCCATCGCCGAACTCGTTGGCATCCTGACCACGATGAAGGGCCTGCCGATGGCTTACGACCGTGACCTCCAGGAGGACAAGGCGTACATCCTCGGCGCCTCGAACGTGGTCCTTCCGACGCTGCGCATCTTCGCGGCCATGCTGCCGGCGCTCACCTTCAACCTCGACCGGATGCGTGCCGCATCGGGTCAGGGGTTCTCGCTCGCGACCGATATCGCGGACTACCTCGTAAAGAGGGGCCTCCCGTTCCGCGAGGCGCACGAAATCGTCGGCCGGCTGGTGCGAGAGGCCGAATCGCAGCGCTGCGAACTGAACGAGTTGCCGTTCGCGACCTATTCCGCGCTGAGTCCGCTGTTCGCCGAAGACGTCCTCGCCATCACCGTCGATTCCGCGCTGGCTGACCGCGATGTTCCTGGCGGCACTGCGCCGAAGCAGGTTCGAGCGGCGGCCGCAGCGCTGCGGGTGGCACTCGGGTAGGCCCGCGCGGGGTTGGTATACTGCCCTCATGTCCACCAAGGAACGGCT
>JBDHWA010000115.1:0-6919 GCA_039809945.1 Dehalococcoidia bacterium
GTCCTGGGCATCGCAGGTGTCGCACTCGCCGATCTTGACTGGCTCACACCGCGACGCTCGGCGCGAGCGTTCTTTGCTGTGCTGGTCATCTTCGGGCCGTACCAGGCAGGTGTGGGCGGCACCACCGGGTTCGAATTGCTGGCCGGGCTTGCGGCAGCCGGTGTCATCGCCCTCGGTGTCTGGCGCGGCGATTTCGCGCTTGTGCTTGCCGGTGTCGCCGGGGCGTTCGTCGTGCTCGTGACCTTCATCTTCGAGCACTTCACGTCGTCGCTCGGCGCACCGCTGGCCCTGATGCTCAGCGGCGCCGTGGTCATCGCGGGCGTCATGGCGCTGGCAGCGCTCCGTGGCCGGCTCCGCGCGGCGACAGGTTGACGATGCGCACGCGGCTGTATGCAGCGGGCATCCTCGGCGGGCTCACGGTTCTCGCCGTCGCCGTGTTCGTGGTCTTCCAGTTTGGCCGCAAGGATCCGTCGCCGCCGTCCCTGCAGGACCACCCGAACCCGGCCATCCCGGGCGAAGTCCTCTACCTCGATAGCACCTATTGCTTCGTCCAGGCGGCCGCTTCCGGGGCTTCAAGGACGCTTCGCGCGTGCGTGCCCGGACCCGATTCTGGCATGGGGATCTACTGGCTGGCCGATGACACGGCCGCCGTGGTTCGCTACGACTCCCGAGGTCCCGTCCTCTGGGAAGTGGACCTCGCGACGGGCCAGCAGCGGGACACCGGCAAAGTCCTTACCGCAGCCGATGGAAAGCCGTCGCCAATTGGGCCCGGGGTGAACAAGCCGTCGCCCGACGGCGCCTATGCCTCCACGGATAGCGACGGCGGCGTGTTCCTCATCGAAAACGGCGTGCGCACCGAAATCGCGTCGTTCGACGTGCCGCGGTACCACCAGCCTGTCGTCATCGGCTGGTCACCGGACGGGAAGTGGATCCTGCTGACCTACATGCGCCCGCGCGGTGACCGGATGGAGCTCTGGGTGGTAAGCCGTGACGGGCAGACGAAGGGCACGCTCGCCACAGACCTCGCACCGGTCTCGGGCGCCGCCTGGCGGATGGACGGCCTGCCCACGCAACCCGCCGTGCCCTGAGCTACCAGCGCTGCCCGCGGGGCGCCGCCTTGTCCGGCGCCTGCCGCGTCATGTGCGTGGCCGAAGCCCCGGCGCGCCACGGCCAGGATGTGCTGTCGGGCCCGAAATCGCCCGGCCTTCCGGAAACGATGGCGGCAGCAAGGTCGAGCGCCCGTCGCGCCCCTGCGGGATCGTGGACCCGGAAGATGCGGAACCCCTGGGCATACGCCAGCGCGCTCGCCATATGCGTCTCGAGGTCGCGTTCCGCCGGCGGCTGTCCGGTGATGCTGCCGATAAAGTTCTTCCGCGAATGGGCGAGCAACATCGGCTGGCCGAAGGTCTGCAATTCGCCGCCGCGCCGGAGGAGCTGGATGTCCTCGTCGTGGCTCTTCCCGAAGGCGATGCCCGGGTCGATGGCGATGGCCTCGCGCGGCAGGCCCAGGTTTTCGAGTTCGCCGAGCCGCGCCTCCATCCACGTCACGGTCTCTTCGACCACATCGGCATAGCGCGGGGGCGCATCGGGACGGCGCTTCGGCGGCGAGTAGCTGTAGTTCAGGACGTATCCCGCGCCAGCCCGCGCCGCTGCCTCGGCGGCGCCCGTGCCAATCGTCAGCCCGCTGATGTCGTTGACCAGCGCCGCGCCCGCTGCCAGCGCGGCTTCCGCCACGAGCGGCTTGTAGGTGTCGGTCGACACGAGATGCCCTTCGCGTACGAGCGCTGCGACCGCGTGCCCGGCCAACTCCGCTTCCGCCTCCGCAGCGAGCACCGGGCGGTCGGCCCGGGCGCTCTCGGCGCCGGCATCGATGATGTCCGCTCCGGCGGACCGCAGGGTCTCCGCCCGTGCGAGCGCCGCGTCGATGCTCGTGCCGACGCCATCGCCTGAGAACGAGTCATCAGTCAGGTTCAGGATGCCCATGATCAGCGGGCGGTCGATCGCTACGGACTGCCCGCGAAGCCGCCACGCTGTGACCGGGTCCAGGTAGCGTTCGAGCCGCCCGGCAAGCCCTGGCGCGAGGTCGCGCAACGGTGGGAGCAGCGCCCGCAGCTGGTGGTGGTGCGAAGCGACGATACGGGACCTGCCGTCGTCCAGCAGGTCGATGCCGAGACCAATGGCGCTCGTCGCCACCTGGAGCGCTTCACGGTCACCGGCGAACCACGCGATGGCCGGCGCGACCCCGCTCGCAGACTGCTGGTACGCCGGCGGCACGATCCGCAGGGTTGCCGTCACCGCGCCGTCCCGGCGGCCAGCGCATCCACGATGCGCCGGGCCTGCCAGAGGTGTTCGAGGTCGTGCTGGTACAGTTCGCGCACGATCTCGAGGACGGTCATCTCCCCCCGGTAGGGGTGGATACCCTTGCGCTGCCAGTCGCGTTCATCGATGTCCCACAACGAATACGCCGTCCGCCGCCGCAGGTAATGGAACTCCTCGAGCAACTCTTCGTAGTCGTCCTCGATGAAGTCCTCGCGGAACGGCAGGTCATCCAGGTCAACGTGCCGGATCTCCGAGACGCGGGAGTTCAGGATCGTATCGAGTTGCTGCTGGACGCCCTTTTCGACCTGGAGGACGTGGTAGGGAATCGCGAGCAGGCACCAGCCTTCGTCCGCGCCCGTTACTTCCCGTTGCAGTTCGCGATGGGGGATGCCGTAGAAGCTGTGCTGCAGTTCGCCGGCCGCTTCGCCCAGCGCTTTGAGCAGGAACGAAGGGTCACTCCCGGCCTGGCGCACGAATCGCATGCGGCGATTGTACGCCACCCGGCAACCGCGCCCGCGGCCCTGTTTACGTGATCTTCAGCGGCACGCCCTGCTTGCACTGGGCGCACTCGGCCGGGTCATACGACTTGATGTCGATCGAAATGCAGGCGAAGAACGGCACGCCGAAGCCCGTCTGCCCGGCGGTCCGGTCGACGAGCGCCGCGACGCCGACCACCTCCGCGCCGCGCGCCCGCACGGCATCGATGACGTGGCGAATGCTCCCCCCGGTCGTCATCACGTCATCGACGATGAGGACCTTGTCGCCGGGGCCGATTTCGAAGCCGCGCTTGAACTCCCGCTCGTCCAAGCCCTCTTCCTTGCGCTCGGCGATGAGGCTGGCGAGGCCCAGCTGTCGGGCCGTTTCGTACGAAAGGATCGCCCCGCCGGTTGTGGGCCCGACGACGAGGTTGGGCACGCCGCGGAAGTGTTCCGCGATGAGCTTGCACATGCGCTCGGTGACGTCGGGCCACTGGAGGATGCGGAACTTCTCCACGTAGACGTCGCCGTGGCGGCCACTGGCGTACTGGAAGTGCCCGCGGAGGATGGCCCCGCGTTCCTGGAGAACAGCATCGAGAGAGTCAGTCATCGGGACTCGACTGTAGCTGTTCCAGCCCCTCTGCGACAGGAGCGGAGGGGCCGAACTGCTTACTCGCCGGCGCGCTGCGTGGTCAGGACGGGCTTCTGGTCGCCCAGGGAGCCCTCTTCGTTCGGCGCGAGCCCGAACTTGTCCTTCGGCCAGTACGAGAGCATCGCCTTGCCGATGATGAGGTCCTGCGGCACCAGCCCCACCTGTGAGCTGCGGCTGTCGAGGCTGTTGTCCCGGTTGTCGCCCATCACGAAGTACTCGCCGGGCGGGATCAGGATCTTCGGCTTCGAATCATGCCAGGCCTGCTGGATGTACGGCTCTTCGAGGAGTTGGTCATTGATGTAGACCTTCCCGTCGATGATCTCAAGCGTTTCACCGGGCAGGCCGATGACACGCTTGATCAGGTCTGTATCAGTGTCGCGCGGGTCCTTGAGCACAATGATGTCGCCGCGCTCAGGCCCATGGAAGACGTTGTGTTTCGGGTTGCTCCCCGCGTCGATGAACGGCACGTAGTTCGAGAGCTTCTCCATGTCCACTTCCGAGTAGACGAGCTTGTTCACGATCAGGAACTGGCCGTCCTCGAGCGTCGGGTACATGGAAGACCCTTCGACCCGGAAGTTCTGGAAACTCGCGCGCACGGTCAGGAAGACGAGGAGCGCGAGGAGGACGGTCTCGACCAGTTCCCTCACCCACACCTTCGTGTGCTGCCGGCTTCCGGCCGCGGCGGCAGGCTCGCCTTCGCTATCGCTTTCGTTCACGGCCCACGGTGGGGGCGCGAACCCGGCCCCATCCGAGCCGCCGAACACGGGCTGGCTGCTCGAAAGCTGTTCTTCGACTTCGTGCTGCGGCGCCCAGCCGCCATCGAACGGCTGCTTTTGGGGCGCCCAGGCGCTCATCTTGATGAACGATTCCTGCCCGCCGTCATCTGAGGCTTCGGCGACGATGTCAGCTGCCTGTGCGCCCAGGAGTTCGGCGAATGCTTCGTCGTTCTCCCGCGTTGCGGCCACCGGCTCAGGCGTGGCGGCGTGGCGTTCGAAAGCGGCGAGGATGACATCGTCGTCCTCCTGCTCGGGCAGGAAGTCGGACTCAGGCTCATCCGCGCGCGCCGGCCAATCGTTGCGCTGCGGCTGGTCATCCCAGTCGTATGCCGTCGCGGTCTGTTCCTCGGCCATCTGGCTTTCGAGGCTGGCCGCGAGGTCGAGCTGGTGGTCGCCCGCGGCGTGCTCTTCGGCCTGCGCGGCGACGTGGCCCCACATGTCCTCGTCCCGCGAAGCTCCCGCGGGGGGTGCGCCCCAGAGCGAAGCGGCGGGCACGGCGGGCTCGGCCGCACCGGCGCTGCTCGGCGTGCTGACGAACTCGGCCCAGGGGTCGTCATCGTCAGCCACGGCGGGTTCGTCGGACTCCTCCACCGAGGCGACGGCTTCGACGGGCGCTTCTTCCTCGGCTTCGACGGCTGGCTGTTCCCACCATGGCTTTTCGGCCACCGGCTCTTCGACAGCTTCGACGGAGGCGACGGCCTCAGCGGGCACTTCCTCGGCCTCGACAGCGGGCTGTTCCCACCACGCCTTTTCGGCCACCGGCTCGTCGACGGCATCGACTGAAGCGACGGCTTCGACGGGCGCTTCTTCCTCGGCCTCGACAGCGGGCTGTTCCCACCATGGCTTTTCAGCCACCGGCTCTTCGACAGCTGCGACTGCGGCGGCGGCCTCGAAGGGCGCTTCTTCCTCGGCCTCGACGGCGGGCTGCTCCCACCAGGGCTTTTCGGCCACCGGCTCGTCGACGGTTTCGGCGGAAGCGACCTCGATTGGCGCTTCTTCCTCGGCCTCGTCAGCGGGCTGCTCCCACCAGGACTTCTCGGCCACCGGCGCGTCGACGGCGTCTACGGAAGCGACGGCCTCGGCGGGAGCCTCTTCGTCGGCTTCGACGGCGGGCTGCTCCCACCAGGGCTTCTCGGCCACCTCGACGGTTTCGATTGAAGCAACGGCTTCGACGGGCGCTTCTTCTTCGGCTTCGGCGGCGGGCTGCTCCCACCAGGCCTTCTCGGCTACCGGCTCGTCGAGGGCTTCGACTGAAGCAACGGCCTCGGCGGGCGCTTCTTCGTCGGCTTCGACGGCGGGCTGCTCCCACCAGGGCTTCTCGGCCACCGGCTCGTCGAGGGCTTCGACTGAAGCTACGGCCTCGACGGGCGCCTCTTCGTCGGCTTCGACGGCGGGCTGCTCCCACCAGGGTTTCTCAGCCACCGGTTCGTCGACAGCTGCGACTGAGGCGGCGGCCTCGAAGGGCGCTTCTTCGTCGGCTTCGACGGCGGGCTGCTCCCACCATGCCTTCTCAGCGACCCGCTCGTCGACCGCTGCGATGGACGCCACGGCTTCGACGGGCGCGTCTTCCTCGGCCTCGACGGCGGGCTGCTCCCACCATGCCTTCTCAGCGACCGGCTCGTCGACCGCTGCGATGGACGCCACGGCTTCGACGGGCGCGTCTTCCTCGGCGTCGACAGCGGGCTGTTCCCACCACGCCTTCTCGGCCACCGGCTCGTCGACGGGTTCGACTGAAGCAACGGCCTCAGCGGGCGCGTCTTCCTCGGCCTCGACAGCGGGCTGTTCCCACCACGGCTTCTCGGCCACCGGCTCTTCGACAGCTGCGACCGAGGCGACGGCCTCAGCGGGCACTTCCTCGGCCTCGACAGCGGGCTGTTCCCACCACGCCTTTTCGGCGACCGGCTCTTCTGCAGCTTCGACGGAAGCGACGGCCTCAGCGGGCGCTTCTTCTTCGGCTTCGACGGCGGGCTGCTCCCACCAGGGCTTCTCGGCCACCTCGACGGTTTCGATTGAAGCAACGGCTTCGACGGGCGCGTCTTCTTCGGCTTCGGCGGCGGGCTGCTCCCACCACGCCTTCTCGGCCACCGGCTCGTCGACCGCTTCGACTGAGGCAACGGCCTCAGCGGGCGCATCTTCCTCGGCCTCGACGGCAGGCTGTTCCCACCAGGCCTTTTCGGCCACCGGCTCGTCGACGGTTTCGGCAGAAGCAACGGCTTCGGTGGGCGCTTCTTCCTCGGCTTCGACGGCGGGCTGCTCCCACCAGGGCTTTTCGGCCACCGGTTCGTCGACCGCTTCGACTGAAGCAACCGCCTCAGCTGATGCCTCTGGCTCGAGGGCTTGCTCGGAGAACTCGGCGACCGCATCGACCAGGGTCGGGGCCTCAGGCGCCCACTCGAACGGCTCCTCTTCGGCGTTGTCCGTGGCCACGGCAGTGAGTGCCGCTTCCGGCTCCCCATCGGCGGGCGCAGCGCTTTGCTCCGGCAGTTCCGGCGCCCACTCGATCGTGGCGACCGGTTCGGGGTCCCAGCCACCCTCGTCCTCGGGGGGGGCGACCAACGCGACCGGCTCTGCCTCGAGTTCGGCCTCCGGGGCCATCTCCGCCGCCGGCATCTCCGGCTCGCCATCGGTCTCTTCAGGGGCCCACTCCGCAACCGGCTCGGCCACGGAGTCGGAGAACTCCTGGAAGGCGTCGCGGT
>JBDHWA010000116.1:0-6916 GCA_039809945.1 Dehalococcoidia bacterium
TCGCGTTGCCCCTCGCGCTCCGGGAACCAGTCGGGGTGCTCCGCGAAGAGTTCGCGCTTGAGCAGTGCGGGCAGGTGGTGCCCCCCGAACTGGAGCGTCAGCCCGCGCTTGGCCGCTTCGGCGACGATTGCCGGCGCGTCCTCGTCCCAGCGTTCGAACATCCAGCCCTTGCCGTCGGCTGCGATGCCGTCAGCCGTCGCCGGCCGCGCGGCGCCGCCGCGGTCGAGGACGCTCGGCGGCGTGTCATGGAAGAACAGGCTGTTCATGCGGTTGCGGCTGGCGAATTCCATCCAGTCGCGCCATTCGTCGTGCAGCCCGTCGTTCCCGAGGATGAGCGTGCGCCTCGCGAACGACGGCGCCTCGCGCCGGACCGAATCGGGCAGCGCCCGCCCGGGGATGAGCCGGGTTCCGCGCGCGCCCGGCCGAACCCAGCGGTAGCCGAGGTCTTCGAGCAGCGCATAGACGCCGTTCAGGACGCCGCGTGCGTTCGAACCGGCGACCGTGACCCGGTCCGGGGTCACCGTGTTCTCGAATCCATCCGCTTCGACGCTGCCGGGGCGAATTTCGAGTACGACGCTGACCCCGGCGGTGACGCCCGGGCGAAGGTGCGCGCGCAGTTCTTCGGCAGCGTGCGCGAGGATTGGGTCGGCGGCATCGAACTGGAGGGACGAAGGGGCGATCTGGTCGAGGGAAACGGTCACACCCGGATCCTACCGGAGCGCCCGCTAGCTGGCCTGCGACTCCACGAGGTTCCCTACGA
Organism: Dehalococcoidia bacterium; assembly: GCA_039809945.1. Lineage (GTDB taxonomy): Bacteria > Chloroflexota > Dehalococcoidia > Tepidiformales > Tepidiformaceae > Amarobacter. The sequence continues at coordinate 761 of JBDHWA010000116.1, forward strand.
GCGTCCGCACGAAGGCCTGTTGCGGCGGCGTCAGGTCCCGGAACTGGAGATGCAGGATCGTCTGATCCTCGGCGGTGCTCGTGTTGACCACGTCGCAAAGAAGGCGGGCGGCATAGCCGTTCGCGAACACGCCAACCTCGATCTGGCTGCCGCCCGGCTTCGCATCGACGGACACGGCCGCGCCCCCGGAGGAAACGTCGATGATCCGGCCCGGCTGGCGGGAGTTGCCGAGGACGGAGCGCACTTCGACGCTGAGGTCCAGGTTGAAGCGTGGGTCGCGGCGCAGGTCGATGGCTTTCGGTTGCGATGCGAGCCGGAGTGCGATCGCGGAATCCTTGCTCGCGACAAGCGTCACGTTGCAAAGGGTGCGTGCCCCTGGCGTTCCCCAGATGATGGCGTACGGGACGGTGGCGTCCCAGTCCTTCGGGCTATCGATGATGCGCACCGCAAACGTGCGGTCCTTGAAGGCGACGAGTTCGCCCTGCCACTGCCGGGGCGGGTCACTCCGCTGGATGACCACAAGGGCAGTGCCGGGCTGGGGGACAGCGCTCATGATCTGGTTGTCGGCAGATTCGCGGGAATCGCGTAGCCGTTGTGGGCTATGCGTCTCACGGCGGTCCGGTCGAAGATAGACCGGATGGAACCGCTCGCGCCGCGGCTGGCGATGATGCGCCGGGAAGACATGCCCGAGGTGATGGCCGTCGAACGCGCGGCGTACTCGCCGGGCTGGCCGGCCACCGCCTTCGAACGCGAACTGACCCAGAACGCAATGGCCCGCTACGTCGTTCTCCGCCCGCCGGGAAGCTCGGAGGTTGCCGGTTTCGCCGGCCTCTGGCTGATGGTCGATGAGGCGCACGTTGTGACCGTGGCCGTCCTCCCGGAGAACCGCCGCTGCGGCTACGGCCGGGCGCTTGTCCATGCCCTGATCGAAGTCGCGCGTCACCACGAGATGGCCTCAGCCACGCTCGAGGTGCGGGCTTCGAACGATGCGGCGCGCGCGCTCTACCGGGGGTACGGGTTTTACGAAGTCGGTGAACGGAAGCGGTACTACTCGGACAACCGCGAGGACGCGATCATCATGACCACCGAGGACCTGCACAGCCCGGCGTTCAACGCACGGCTGGAACGGCTCGGCGAACACCTTCGCCAGCGGTTTCCCGGGATCGAACTGTCGCCTGAGGGTTTGCGAACCTAGCCCAGCGAACTGCAGAGCTGCTTGAGCACGACCTCGGCGCGGTCGAGGCGGGCGCGAATGCCCCACGGGCCGTGGATGTTGAGCGTCATGTTCTCGGCCTGGCCACGGACGCCGGGGAGGCGGCCCCGCTTGCCGGCAGCCTCGTGGTACCGCTGTACCTCGTCCGAGTCTTCGCCATAGATGGCGCGAAGCACTTCAACCGTGCGGTCATCCCACTGGTTGTAATCGAACGGGTCAGGGCCGCTTCCGCGCAGCCGCCCCATGCGGTCGATTTGCGCCTGGATGCGGGCACGGGCCTGTTCGGGGTTGGAGACGCTGGTCATGGCGTGGAGTGTACAGACTCAGGCGGAAACGGGCATCGCCAGTGGGGCTTCGGAACCGAGGTCAGGCGGCTCGGCCCTTCAGTTCGAAGGCGATATCGCCGAGGCTGAGCAGCGCGCCCACCATCTCGCCGGGACGGCCCTGCATCACGCGCTCGGCATCGCCGAGGAACGCGCGCACCTGCTCCGGGCCTTCGTTCGCGTAGAAGCTGGCCGGGCGCAGCACGCCGAGGCTGTTACTGCAGAGCACCTTGCCATCTTCGTCCCGGGCCGCAAGCGCCAGGGCGACGTGGTCGATCCCGTAGGGGCGGCGCATCTCGCCCATCGAACTGCGGACCCATGCGATGACCTCGTCCACGAGCTCCTCGGTCACGGCGTCATCGTGGCCGCTGATCTGCCAGGTGGCCTCGCGGATGCCGACGCCGTCACGAATCATCCGTTCAACTCTGCGGTGGGTGGAGAACCTGGAGAAGATAGCCACGAATAGAGAATCGACCGCTCGCCCGCCCGGCTTGGTTGCAATTCGGGGGCAACCGCCGGCGCGATGAAAAGGGAAAGGTGGCCGGGCCGCGCCTTAACCCCTACACTCAGGGCTGGTGGACAACGACTACAACGTAGACATCGAAGAGATCGCCGCGACCATTCGCAGCCACGAAGTCGTGGTCCTGCGCTTTATCACCATTGGCCAGCGGCTGCTCCTCGACTTCCGCTGCAGCGATATCGATGGCCCGGCAGTCCGCCTGGTGAGCCCGGTGAAGAGCGTGCAGGAACGGTACGCCAGCCTGCGTAAGATCCGGCCTCGCTTCCGCGACCCGGAGAAGATCGTGATGGTCTACTGGCCGCGCTTCACCCGCTCCCTCGGCGAGACCGAAGCGTGGCGCGAGGTGAACCAGCGGCTCGTCGATTCCGGCCACCCGGAGAGCGTGCGTGAAGCCGAGCAGGCGCTCGCCGAGCTCGTGCAGCTCGAGTGCGAGCACCAGAAGGCGGCAGTCCGCGGGGCCGAGGGATTCAAGACCCTCTGGAGCCGCTCACCGGCGCCCCGGTAGGACGCCCTGGAACGCTCCGAGTTCCGCAGGCTCGTGCGCGAAGCCGTTGCCCTGCTCCCTCCCGAACTGGTTCGCAACGTCCACAACGTCGAAATTGTCATCGAACGGCGGCCCACCGCGCGTGACCGCAAACTCGCCGGGGTCGGCCCGGGCAGGCTGCTGCTCGGCCTCTATCACGGCATTCCCATCACAAAGCGCGGCGAGTATTACAACCTCGTCGCGCCCGACAAGATCAGCATCTACCAGGAGCACATCGAGGCGATCTGCGAGACCGATGACGAGGTGCGCGAGCAGGTCCGCAAGACGGTTCTCCACGAGATTGGCCACTACTTCGGCATTGATGACGACCGCCTGCACGAACTCGGCATGGGCTGAGCAGGCCGTCAACCCGCACTTACCTGCGAATTGACCCTCGCTGGAATGGTCACCTACCGTGAAATCCTATGACGAGCGGCGGATACGCCGGACGGCGTGGTGGATACCGGGTGGTGCGGGGCTCGCCGTTGGCAACCGGCAGTCAGCGCGCCCTTTTTGCGTTCGCCCTGGTCACGCTCTTTCTCGCGAGTTCGTACACTGGAATCGCGCTCCTTTCGAGGGTTACTCCGGCCCTCTTCCCCGGCCGTTCGCTGAAGAACGTTGGTGTGGTCGCAGCCCTCGATAAGGTCGTGGCCGTGCCGAATGCCTCGGCCGCGGGCAGCTTCACGAACCCCATCCACATCCTCATCCTCGGCGTCGACATCAGCGGCGGGAACAACACCGACGTCGTCATGGTCTCTTCGACTGACCCCGTCACGAAGAAGACGACGCTCCTGAGCTTCCCCCGGGACATGCTTATCGATATCAACCCGAAGGACAGCCGCCCGTACGAGGACCGCATCAATACCTCCTACGAAACCGGGCTGCGAGCGGGCGGCAACAGCTGGCAGGCCGGCGTCGCCCAGGTCGAACGCGACCTCAAAGAGGACTTCAACATCAGCATCGACTACGCCGTCGTGCTCGACTTCAAGGGTGTCGAAGGACTCGTCGACGCTCTCGGCGGCATCACTGTCGATATTCCACCCGAGCTTTCCGTCGACACCTGGCTCTATTCGGACGACAACAAGAACGCCCGCTACGTGGCCTTCCCGCCGGGCATCAACCAGCTGGACGGCTACATGGCGGTCGCCTTCGGCCGCCACCGTGAACAGGACAGCGACCTTGTCCGCGTGAAGCGCCAGCAGCTGGTGGTGAAGGCGGCGCTCGAAAAGTCGTTCTCGGCGGGCATCATCGCGCGCAACCCGCTCGAACTCTGGAACGCCTACAACGGCCTCGTGAAGACGGACATCCCGACGACCCAGCTTGCTCCGCTGGCCGACTTGCTTCGCAAGACGAACGGGAGCATGCAGTCGTACTCCCTCGGCGACCCGGTTGATGGCGTCCCGACGATGATCCCGTACACCACGGCGGGCGGCGCGGCCGTCCTCCAGTGGAACGTCGAGAACGTGCAGTACTGGCTCTCGCGGGCCTTCCCGGTGACCCGCTACCCGGATGTCGCCGTCGAGATTGAGAATGCCTACGGGGACCCGGCGCTCGGCGCTTCGCGGACGGCCGCGCTTGGCCGCTTCCTGAAGTATTCGAAAGGCCTCCCGACCGTCTTCTACGGCAGCGACCTGCCCGTGCAGCCGAAGACCACCGTGGTCGTGAGCCGCGCGAGCCATCGCCAGGCGGCCGAGGACATCGCCGGTTGGCTCGGACTCCCGCGCGACAGGGTGGTCAACCAGTTCGTCCCCGATGACGACACCCAGACCCCTGACGTGATGGTGGTTGTCGGGCAGGATTTCCGCGTTCCCGGGGCCAATTAACCGGGACCTTTCCCCTGTGTGGCCCGCACCATTGACCCTGAGCGCGGCGCGCCGGTAGGTTGACACCTGTGGTGACCCGGATCGAAGACTCTACCATTGCACGATCCGCGTCCCGGCCAGGCAACCGTCCCCGCCCGGCGCCACGCAAGAACTTGAGCGGCCCTCAGCGGCTGCTCTTCGTCTTCGCGCTCGTCACCTTTGGGCTGGCTTCGATCTATTCGAGCCTGGCGCTGCTGGCGCGGGTGACGCCGGCACTGTTCCCGGGCAAGGACCTGACCAACCTCGGCATCATCCGCCCGCTCGCGAACCTCGACACGCCCTTCGTCGCCATCAAACCCCCGAGCGACTCGAGCGTCTTCAACAAGCGTATCAACCTCCTCATCCTCGGCGTCGACAAGCGCCCCTACTTCCAGTTCGAAGACAACGGGAACAGTGGCTACCTGACCGATACGATCATGGTGGCCACGATCGACCCCGTCGGGAAAAGCGTGAGCGTCCTCAGCTTCCCGCGAGACATGCTCATCGATATCCACACGAAGGACGGCATCTACGAGGACCGGATCAACACGTCCTTCGGCACCGGCGTGCGCGCCGGTAAGAGCATCAGCGCCGGCACCGACCAGCTGAAGCTCGACATGAAAGAGAACTTCGGGATCGACATCGACTACTACGTGATCCTCGACTTCAAAGGCGTGGAGCAGCTCATCGACGCCCTCGGCGGCATCGAAGTCGACATCCCGTACGACCTCTCGGTTCCCGAATGGTTCTACAGCGACGACGACATTAACGGCGTCTGGGTCAGCTTCCCTTCGGGCATCAACAAGCTCGACGGCTACCACGCCGTCGCCTTCGGGCGGCACCGCGAATACGACAGCGACCTCAAGCGCGTGAAGCGCCAGCAACTCGTACTCAAGACGGCGCTCCAGAAGGTCTTCACGATGGCCCTGTTGAACAACCCGTTCGAGCTCTGGGATGCCTATGCGAGCACCGTGAAGACCGACATCCCGCGTTCGAAGTTCCCCGGCTACGCGGCCCTGCTCAAAGACACGAACGGCCGGATGAACACCTACTCGCTGGGCGACCCGGTGAACGATGTGCCGACGGTGATGGGCTATACCACGCCGGGCGGCGCGGCCGTCCTCCAGTGGAACGCCGAGAACGTGCAGTACTGGCTCAGCCAGGTGTTCACCAAGGCCCAGTACAGTGCCTCCGCGGTCGAAATCCAGAACGGTTACGGCGAAGACGGCTCGGTGCGCGCCGCCGCGCTCGGGCGCTACCTTGCCTACAGCAAGGGCCTCCCCACGGTCTATTACGGCCCGGACCAGGACGCCCAGCCGCACACCACCATCACCCTCTACGGCGAAGAGAAGCGCGCCCTCGCCGAGGACATCGCCCGCTGGATGGGCATCTCCTCGAACGAAATCATCGCCGTCCCGAAGCCCGACTCAAGCCTCCCGGACGTGGTCATCGTCATCGGCAAGGACTTCAAGGTCCCGGGGGGCTAAGCCGCACGACGTCGCCTACTCGGCGGCTTGCGGCGGCTCCACGGGTTCGTCCAGCGCGCTCCGGGCGAGCATCTCCAGCGCCCGGTCCTCGATCGGCGGATTGTGCAGCGGCGCGCGCACATCCCGCCAGTACCGTTCGATCGGCCGCCGCTTCTGGAGGCTCACGCCGCCAACCACGCGCATGGCCAGGTCCACGGCCTCGATGCAGCTGTTGAGCGTGTCCACCTTGGCGACCGCGATCCGGTTGAG
>JBDHWA010000117.1:0-6907 GCA_039809945.1 Dehalococcoidia bacterium
ACCTGCTGACCGGCAGGCACCACTTCCTGCACCAGCCCGATGCGATGGGCCTCGGCCGCGCCGAATTCGTCCACCAGCAACAGGTGGTACATCGCATCGCCCCAGCCCATGCGCGTCAGGAAACGGAAGTTCCCCCCGGCGAGCGGCGCAAGCCCGCGCTTCGCCTCCATCTGGCTGAAACGGGCATCGTCCGCAGCGACGACGATGTCGCAGGCCAGCACCATCTCGATGCCGATGGTGTAGGTGATGCCCTGGACAGCCGCGACGATGGGCTTCCGGCACATCTTCGCAAGCTGGAACATGTCCACGTTGCCCTCGGGCGTTTGGGCCGGCTTCGCGCCCGGACCGAAGAACTTCGGCATATCGAGTCCCGCGGTGAAGTGCCCGCCTTCGGCACAGAGCACGCCCACCCACAGGTCGGGATCCCGGTCGAGCAGCGTGAGCGCCTCCGACATCTGCTGGGTCATTTCCGGGACGAACGAGTTCCGGCGCGTGACGTTATCGATCACGATCTTGAGGGTGTGACCAACGCGCTCGCGGTAGACGCGCCCGGTAGGGGCTTCTTCAGGCATTGTGAGTACTCCATCGGCCACGGATGACCAGTCAGTTGCAAGATTAAACTAACTGTGGTGCGACCGGTCAAGGAGGTTGTTTGCCGAACGGCACCGGCGGCGCGTAAACCGGCCTCGCCGTACCCTGTCGTCCGCGAAACCTCGCCCCGGAGAGTGGCATGGCCGAACTGGATGGACGCGTAGCGCTGGTGACAGGCGGCTCCCGCGGGATTGGCCGCGCCATCTGCATCGAACTGGCGGCGCGCGGCGCGAGGGTGGTCGTGAACTACAACGCAAACCCGGCTCTCGCCGATGAGGTGGTCGCCGTGATCACGGCAGCCGGTGGCGAGGCGATCAGCGCCGGCGGTGACGTGGCCAATGCCGACGCCGCCGCGGCCCTGGTCAAAGCGACCATCGACCGCTTCGGGAGTCTCGACATCCTCGTGAACAACGCAGGCATTACTCGCGATGGACTCCTCATGCGCATGACCGAGGACGACTGGGACGCGGTCCACAACACGAACCTCCGCGGTACGTTCCTTGTCACGAAAGCCGCCATGCGTCCCATGCTGCGCGCTCGGGGCGGACGCATCATCAACATCACGAGCGTCGTTGGCGTGATGGGCAACGCGGGACAGGCCAACTACGCCGCGGCCAAAGCCGGGATCATCGGGTTCACACGCTCCGTCGCCCGCGAAGTTGCATCGCGCGGCATCACCTGTAACGCCATCGCCCCCGGCTTCATCAACACCGACATCATCACCGGCATGTCCGAGGCGGCCACAACCGCGGTCATGGGCCAGATCCCGCTTGGCCGCATCGCCGAGCCTGCCGAAGTCGCCCCGCTCGTCGCCTTCCTCGCGAGCGACGGCGCGGGGTATATCACGGGCCAGTGCATTCACGTGGATGGCGGTATGGTGATGGCGTGAGCCAGAACCCGATGCGGCGCGCGCGCCAACTCGCCCTCGAAGCCCTCTATGAGAGTGAGACGTCGGACCACCCCGCACTCATCGTGCTGGAGCGGCATTTTGCCGCCGCCGCGAAGGAGGAGCCGAAGCTGGCTGACGCGCGTCCCAGTGGCTACGCGAAGGGTCTGCTGGAAGGAGTTATCGAACGTCGCGATGAGCTCGATGGATTCATCCAGGCGGCCGCGACACAGTACCCCGTAGATACGCTCGCTGTCGTTGACCGGAACATCCTCCGCCTTGCAATATGGGAACTGCTTACCGATAATTCGGCGCCGGTCGCAGCAGTCGTGAACGAAGCTGTCGAGTTGGCCCACCGCTACGGTGGCGAGAGCTCGCCAGGATTCGTAAACGGTGTGCTTCGGACTGTAAGCGAACGCATCAAGGCCGCCCCCGCGGCCGCTTCCCGGCCGGAAGAGCCGGAAACCCCAGGAAAACACCAACCGGAATAACCCCAGGAGTACTCCCCACAGTGGCAACAGTATTCGAACGAGTTCGCGCAATCGTTGTTGAGCAGCTTGGCGTCGAGGAGGACGAGGTGGTCCCCGCCGCTTCCTTCGTCGATGACCTGAACGCTGACTCGCTTGACCTGGTCGAGCTGATCATGTCGCTCGAAGAGGAGTTCTCGGGCGATGCCGGCGAACTCGAAATCAGCGATGAAGACGCGGAAAAGATCGCCACGGTGCAGGACGCCGTAGACTATCTGAAAGACCACGGCATCGAGGACAAGTAAGCGGCCGCGGGCGCGCCTGCTGTCCGCCCGGAGGTAGCGTTTGGAATTCCTGGGCATCGGCTACCAGGAACTTTTGCTTGTGCTGGTACTCCTGCTCGTCGTGGTCGGCCCCGAACGGCTCCCCACGATGGCTTACCAGATCGGCCGCGCCGTGCGCCAGATGCAGGGATACGCTCGCGCCGTCCGTGATGAGTTCCGCGACGAAATCGACTACATCGATGAGCAGTACCGGACTATCAAGGGACAGGTGGATGAGGCCCAGAAGGTCGTCCGCGAGGAACAGGCGAAGCTGAACAGCGAACTCCAGTCGTCCACGGCGGGAGCTGGCAGCCTGCTCCCGTCTGAGCCGCTCCTCCCGGCTCTCCCCGAACCGCCCACGACGACGCCGGACCCCGCGCCGCTTGAGCCTTCGACCGCTGAGCCGGCCCCTCCGCCGATGGTGTTCTAAATGGCGGCCGAAACCCTCCACGACCCGATGGCCGTGCATCCCATGCCCGAGGAGTACCACGGCGGAGCGGAAATGACCCTCCTGGAGCACCTCAAGGAGCTCCGCAACCGGGTCATTGTTTGTGCCGCTGCCATTCTCCTCGGAACCATCGCGTCATTCGTCTTCTGGCAGGACATCCTCGGCTGGCTCATCGCGCCGGCGCGCGAAGACCACCCCGACTTCACGCTCATCGCGAACTCTCCGACAGAATCTATCGGCATCGCCATCAAAATCGGCCTCTATGGCGGCCTGACCTTCGCCTCGCCGGTGATTATCTATGAGCTCCTGGCCTTCATCGTCCCCGGACTCACCAGCCGTGAGAAGCGCATCCTCTTCCCGGGGATGATTGCCGTCATCGGCTTCCTGCTGCTCGGTATGGCGTTCGCCTACTGGATCATCCTGCCGCGCTCGCTCGGGTTCCTCCTCGACTTCGGCGGCGACGAAATCACCCCGCTGATCAGGGGCCAGGAGTACCTCAACTTTGCCACCCGCATCATCTTCTGGGTTGGCGTCGCCTTCGAACTCCCCGTAGTGCTCGGCCTCGCGGCCCGGCTTGGCCTCGTCCGGGCAAGGCAGCTGCTCGGCTTCTGGCGCTACGCGGTCATCATCATCTTCGTTATCGCCGCGGTCATCACGCCCACGCCTGACCCGTACAACCAGTCGCTGGTAGCCGGTCCGCTCTTCTTCCTCTACTTCGTTGGCATCTTCTTCGCCCTCGTCCTCCAGCCGAAGAAGAAGGCGGCCCCGGCGGCCTCCCAGGAAAGCTGATGGAGGCAAGCGACGCCCGGCGCCGGAGCAAACCAGCAGCCGTCACCGCCGGGCTGGGCGCTGGATTCATCAGCGGCCTCCTCGGCGGAGGCGGCGGCGCGATCATGATCCCTCTGATGATCGGCCCTCTGCGGATGACCCAGCACGTCGCCCACGGAACCTCGTTGGTGGTTATCACCGGGACAGCCGCGCTCGCGGCGGCGCTCTACTCGTTCAGCGAGCCGATCGGCGCATCGCTCGTGCTTGCGATGGCCGCGGGCGCCGTGGTTGGCGCGTTCGCCGGCGCCCGGGCCGCTGCGAAGTTGCCTGCCCTGCAGCTCCGGCAAGTCTTCGGCATCTTCCTCACCGCCATTTCGCTTCGCATCCTCCTCTGGCGGCCCGCCGAACCGCTGCTCGTGCTCTCAGGCTGGCACGAAACGGCCGCTGCAAGTGCGATCGGCCTTGCCGGCGGCCTCTGCTCCGGGGGTCTCGGAGTCGGCGGCGGCTCGATCTTCGTCCCCGCGCTCGTGCTCCTGCTCGGCACAGGCCAGCACGAAGCCCAGGGCATCTCGCTCTGGGTCGTGGTCGCGGCCTCGCTTTCGGGGGCGTGGAGCTATCTGCGCCTCGGCGCGGTGGATGTGGACGCGGCCCGCTGGATAGCTCCGCCGGCGCTGCCCGGCGCAATCGCCGGTGTGTTCGCCGCCGCATTCATGGGAGGGCGCACCCTCCAGGTCGTCTTCGCCGCCGTCCTCACCGTCATCGGCCTCCAGATGCTGCTGACCGCCCGGTGGCGGCTCCGCCAACAGCGGCTCGCTCAACCACTGACCGTCTCGGAGCCGGCATGATTACCCCCGAAGAGCGCGCCACCGACCTGTACGACGTCATCCGGAGTTGCCGGCTCTGTGCGCTCTCCGAAACGCGAACCAACGCCGTTCCCGGCGAAGGCCCGCTCAACGCCGAAATCATGTGCATTGGGGAAGCGCCCGGGGTAAACGAAGACCGCCAGGGAAGGCCCTTCGTGGGCGCCGCCGGGAACTTCCTCAGCGAGTTGCTCGCTGCCGCCGGGCTCACCCGCGAACAGGTCTACATCTGCAACGTGCTCAAGTGCCGCCCGCCCGGGAACCGCGACCCCCTCCCCGGCGAAATTGATGCATGTTCGGAATACCTCGACCTCCAGCTGGACCTCGTCGACCCGCTCGTGGTCATCACGCTCGGCCGCTTCTCGATGGCAAAGTGGTTTCCACAGCAGGCCATCTCCCGCATCCACGGGAGCGTGAAGGAAGTGGACGGCCGCTTGATTGTGCCGATGTACCACCCCGCGGCTGCCCTGCACCAGGGAAATCTTCGCCAGGTGCTGCTTGACGATTTCGCTCGCCTCCCAGCCATCCTCGAACGCGCTCGAGCGATGTACCGCGAGGCGGGCGAGGCGGCCGCGGCGGAAACGGCCCCGATGCCCAGTTTTCTTGGGGACGGCGAATCCGCCATGATGGACGAGGACATTCCGGCAGCCGCTTCGCCGCCGGAAACCCCGCCTGCTGCACCAACGGCGCCCGCGCAGCCTCCCGTCGAAACGGCCGGCCCGCGACCGCCTGCATCAACTGAACAAATCCGACTCTTTGACTAAGGACCTGATGGCAAAAGACACGCTACGCGTTATCCCGCTCGGCGGCCTGGGCGAAATTGGCCGCAACATGATGCTCCTCGAATACGGTGACGACATCATCGTCATCGACGTTGGCCTCATGTTCCCCGAAGAAGAGATGCTCGGGGTTGACCTGGTCATCCCCGACTTCAGCTACCTCCGCGACCGCAAGGAGAATTTGCGCGGCATCTTCCTCACCCACGGGCACGAGGACCATGTCGGCGCGCTCCCCTACTTCCTGCGCGAATTCAATGCCCCCATTTACAGCGCCCGCCTGACCGACGGCCTGATCCGCGTGAAGCTCCAGGAGCACCGGCTCCTCCAGGAAGTGGCAACCAACGTTGTCGCGCCCGGGGAAGTCGTCGAGGCCGGCGTCTTCTCGGTCGAGTTTTTCACCGTCGCCCACAGCATCCCGGACGCCTGCGGGCTCATCATCCGGACGCCGCTCGGGCCGGTGGTGCACACCGGCGACTTCAAACTCGACCACACGCCGGTGATGGACCAGCACACCGACCTCATCCGGCTTGGCCAGATCGGCGCGGAGGGCTGCCTGCTCCTGATGGCCGACTCCACCTACGCCGAACAGGAGGGGTACACCCCGAGCGAGCAACTCGTTGGCGATGCGCTTCGCAGCATCATCGTGAACGCCCAGGGGCGCGTCATCGTCGCCACCTTCGCTTCGCTCATCTCCCGGGTTCAGCTCGTCGTCGATGCGGCGGTGTTCACGGGCCGGAAGGTCTTCGTCACCGGGCGCTCGATGATCGACAACGTGGCGATGGCCCGGCAACTGGGCTACATCAACGCCCCGGACGGCGTCATCATCGGCGTCGAAGAGATGCGGAACACGCCGCCTTCGCGCCTCATCATCATCACGACCGGCAGCCAGGGCGAACCAACGAGCGCCCTGACCAGAATGGCCAACGGCGACCACCGCCACATCACCATCAGCAAGGGCGACACCGTCGTGCTCTCGTCGAGCCCGGTCCCGGGCAACGAAACGGCCGTCTACCGCAACGTCGACAACCTCTTCCGCCTCGGCGCCGACGTGCTCTACAACCGCATTTCGAACATCCACGTGCGCGGGCACGCGAGCCGCGAAGAACTGAAAATCGTCCAGGCGCTGCTCCAGCCGGAGTACTTCGTCCCGATTCATGGCGAGTATCGCCATCTCGTCGTCCATGCACGGCTCGCCGAGTCGGTCGGTGTACCCGAGGGGAACGCCTTCGTCCTCACCGATGGCGACGTCCTCGAAATCGACGAGGACAACGCCTACACCGGCGAACGTGTCGCTGCCAGCTATGTCTATGTCGACGGCCTCGGCATCGGCGACGTTGACCAGCACATCCTTCGCGACCGCGCCCACCTCGCCACGGACGGCGTGGTCGTCGTGATGGTTTCGGTGGATAAGCAGACCGGGAAACTGGAACGCCCTGCCGAGGTGCTCACCCGAGGGTTCATCGACGCTGACGAGCGAGAAGACCTGATAGAGCGCTGCCGGGAGGTCTGCGAAAAGTCCCTCGCCGGCGTCTCCCATTACGCGGAATTCAGCGACGTGAACAGCAGAATCCGCGACGCGGTGAGCAAGTTCCTCTATGATGAGACCCGCAGGCGGCCCATGGTGCTGACGGTGACTGTCGAGGTCTAGTCAGCGCAGGAGTGGGTCGCGGCCGTTGTGGGCACGCGGGGGTCCTGCAGCGGGTGGACGAGGAAAGCCATGGCGGCACGTTCCGGCACGCGGCCCCGTGTTTCGCGCACGCGAAAGCGGAAGAGCCAGTTTTCGCT
>JBDHWA010000118.1:0-6902 GCA_039809945.1 Dehalococcoidia bacterium
CGCCAGCTTCCCCAGCGGACCGAAGTCAGCAGTCACCTGGTCGCCGGGGGCCACGTCGAACGGGTTGATGTAGGACCCGCCGATGATCCAGTCGCCCGCGAGCAACTGTTCGCCGTAGCGCCCGAGCGTCGCCGCCACGGAAGCGACAATTTCACCGAGGTCATCGGGGTAGCGGCCGGGCATCGGCGGCCCTGCGGGATCGCCGTTCTTCGTGACGGCCGGAAACCCCGCAGCCACGAGGCCGTCGGCCCGGGCGAGGGGCTGGCTCGGGCCAATCATCACCGCTTCGTGGAGGATGTCGTTGGCCAGCAGGTCATCGAGGGGCGAAAGCGGCTTCGTCGCATCGACGAACTCGATCGCCGGGGCGACCGCGGAGATGGCGGCGCGCGCCTCGGCGACCGTCGCCCCCGGCGCGACATCGGCGCCGACGAGGATGGCCGTCTCCGCTTCGATCCGCGGTTTGGCGCCCGCCGGAGGAACGTACGGTTCGCCTTCGCGGATGAGCCGGCGGCCGTTGAGCCACCCGGCGATTGGCCCGTCGAGGCCCAGGCGCTGGTAGGCAGCCGGGTCGTTCAGGCCAACCTTCCAGCCGAGCCGGGGCATTCCCCCCGCGATAGCTGTGCGGTAGGCGGCGAGCTGCTCGCGCATCCCCTTGTCGAGCAGGTCATGGGCTTCACTCATGCCGGCTGATTCTACGGCAGCTTCCGAAATCGTTCTTCACTCGTTGACACATTGTCGGTAGTGACAAAGCGGTTTTGCTCCGACGATGACTGGTGGCGCATGTACGCGCCCAGTGGAGGAAGGATGCTGAAATTGAAAACGCTCGTCGCGCTGACCCTTGCCGGCGCGCTCATCTTCGGCGCCTGTGGCGGCGATGACGACGATTCGGGCAGCAACACCAACAAGGACGAGGCCACCCAGGCCCCTTCGAACTCGGACGCAACAAAAGCTGACGCCTCGCAGCCGACGAAGGCCGCCAACGAACCTACGAAGGCCCCCGCTTCGCCGACCGCGGAGGATGCAACTTCGGTCTTCGACAGGCTCACCACCGACGCTACGAAGAAGACCTACGAAGCCGACTACGACATCGAAATGACCAGCGACGGCCAGGTCCAGAAGGGCACGGCCACCATCGCGAGCAAGCCGCCGAAGCAGGCCATGAAGATCAGCTTCAGCACAGGCGACATCAAGGGCAGCCTTTCGTTCATCACCGACGGCAAGGACACCTACACCTGCACCGACTTCGGCATTGGCGGGACCTGCACCAAGAGCGAGGGTGTGGACGATGCCCTGACCAAGGGAGTCGACGTCCAGAAGGCGATCAAGGAAGCGCGTTCCAACTCGGACATCAAGGAAGTCGGCAAGCGGACGATCGCCGGCCGCGCCTCGCGCTGCTTCGAAGCGAAGGACAAGACGGACAACAGCGTGACGACGTTCTGCCTCGACGAAAAGGACAGCATCATGACCTACGCCGAACTGGAGGGGACATCGAAGCTGACCGCCACCAAGATCTCGAACAACGTCGACGACAAGGCGTTCGACCTGCCGTTCCCGGTCAAGTAAGCAGCCAGCCGGAACGAAACAAACGGGCCTGCCGGGGAATCCCTGGCAGGCCCGTTTCCATTCGCCCCGGTCTGGTCAGGAGGCCGGCGGCTTCCGGAACAGTCCCTCCTGGGCAACGCTGGCGATGCGTTCGCCACTGCGGTTGTACATCCCGGCGAACATGACCGCGCGGGCAGCATGGCCGGCCGGGCTCTCACTGGTGTACAGGATCCAGTCATCGAACCGCGGAGGCCGGTGGAACCACATCGTGTGGTCGAGGCTGGCCGAAGCGCCGCCGGGCATCCAGATGCCGTAGTGGTGGGCGACCGTGGCGATGAGGCCGCTATCGCTGAGGAAGACCATGGCGGCCGCGTGGAGAATAGGGTCCTCCGGGAGCGTGCCGGACATGCGGCCCCAGACCATGCGCATCGGCAGGCTGCCATCGCCCTCTCTCGTCGGCGTGCTGGCCGCGCGCAGATCAATCGGGTTGTTCCAGCGGCGGCTCATCCGCTTCGCCATCGGGTCGTCGGTGATCGCCATGCGGGGCATGGCGATGGACTTCCACCATTCCTCGCACTGCTCGGGTTCCGGAACCTCCGGCATCCGCTCCTGGTGCGAGATGCCCTGTTCGCTGGCGACGAAGCTGACCGACGCCTCGAAGATGGTGTGGCCCGCCTGGCGCGCCGTCACCCGCCGGGTGAGGAAGTTGCGGCCCTCGCGGATACGTTCGACGCCGTAATCGATCGGCTCTTTCGGCTGGCCCGCGCGGAGGAAGTAGGCGTGGAGTGAGTGGATATCGCCGAAACTGGTCGTGCGGCCAGCGGCGACCACCGACTGGGCGAGGACGAGCCCGCCGAAGAGCCGCCCTTCCTGCTGGTCCACGTCGCCGCGGAAGTTGTCGTAGTCGGTAGGGCGGACGTTGACCTGCCGCACCCAGTCGTCATTGATCGCCTGTGGCGACGTTTCCGAAGGTTTTGTCATGACAGTCAACGGTACAAAGTCCGGCGGCCTGCGTCTCGGCGGCGCCGCTGCCGGGGGCGGGTTCAGGCCTCGAAGATGGCGAACGTGCCGAGCGCCTTGGCCACCAGGCGCTCGCCCAGCTTCACTTCGGATTCGAGGACGGCCACGCGGCGGCCCTTGTTGATGAGCCGTGTCTCGCACTCGACGGTGCCTTCGCGCACGGTCGCCATGTAGACCATCTTCACTTCGATGGTCGCGCATGATTCGTCTTCCCTGAGGCGGGAGTAGAGCGCGGCCCCCATGCCGGTATCGGCCATGGCGTAGAGCACGCCGCCGTGCACCACGCCGTGGGGGTTCATATGGTCGGGACCAACGGTGATGCGCGAGCGGCTGAACCCATCTCCGCGTTCGTAGATATCGAGGCCGATGAGCACCTGGTAGCCCATGGGCGGCGCAACGTCACGTGCCATGGCCGCGAATCCTACAGGCGCGCGAACTGCCCGTCATACCGGTGATGCAGTCGCCGCCTCAGGGCGCACCCGAGCGGAGGAACTGGTCGACCACTTCGGCGACGAAAGCCTCGCTCAGCGGCTCGCGACTGACGAGGCGGCGATAGAACACCGGCCCGGCAAGGACACCGACGGCGACATCGACATCGAGGTCGGGGCGCAGTTCGCCACGGACCATCGCCGCGCGCAGGGCCTCGCGGCAGCGCTCCATGCGGACGACGAGGAACGCCTGGACGAGTTGGCGAAGTTCCGGGTCACGGTCGCCGGCGTCGATGAGCGGCGGCACCGCCGGCGCCCACTCGGATTGCGTGAGGCCACGGCTCAGCTGGTTCAGGATGCCGCAGAGCTGGCCGCGCAACGTGGGGCCGTAGTCCTGCGGCGGCATTGACGGAAGCATGCTCTCGAAGGCGTCGAACACGAGCTGTGAGCGGCTCTTCCAGTGACGATAGATGGTGGTCTTGGCTACTCCTGAGCGTTCGGCGATGCCCTCTATCGTCACGCCTCCAGCCCCCTGTTCGATAAGCAACGCGGCGGCAGCGCGGAGCACAGCAGCACGCGACCGCGCGACACGCGGGTCAACCGTCGCCTCAGTTGCGGGGGAAGGAGGGCCTGCCATGAAAATACCTCTCGACAGCGTACGATACGCTACGGTATCGTAGCGTTCTCCACAAAACAGCCGACCCGGGAGACCCAGTTTGACCTCTGCCGCAACCGTAAACGAAATCGACCTCAACAGCCTCGGTGTGTTCCAGCGCGAAGAAGCGCACGATCTTCTCCGCATCCTTCGCCGCGAACAGCCGGTGCACTGGAACGAAGGGAACGACCGGACTAACGGGTTCTGGTCGATCACCCGCTACAACGACATCCTCCAGGTGTCGCGCCACCCGGAGATCTTCATCTCGAGCCAGGGCATCGCCGGGCCGGGCCTGCGCCCGGAGTACGTCGCGAAGCTGCTGGCTGACCCGGCGACCGCGCCCCAGGTGGCGGCGGCCGGCCAGGGCAACGTCTCCATCATCACGATGGACCCGCCGCGCCACGTGAAGATGCGCCGCCTCGTGAACAAGGGGTTCACGCCGCGCGCCGTGAACGCGATGGAAGGCCAGATCCGCCAGATCACGAACGACATCCTCGACGGCATCGCGAAGAAGGGATCCTGCGACTTCGTCACTGAGGTCTCTTCGCAGCTGCCGCTGGCGGTCATCTGCGGCATGTTCGGCCTCGAAAAGAAGGACTGGGCGCTCATGTTCGAACTGACGAACAGCGTCCTCGGATCGAGTGACCCCGAATACCAGACGTCGGTCCCGGAGGAACAGCGCGGTTCGCCCGAAGCGGCCCGCCAGACGGCCATGATGGGCCGCATGCGCATGCTCCAGTACTTCGCCGAAGTGATGGAAGACCGCCGCCAGAACCCGCGCGAAGGCGACCTCGTCTCCATCCTCCTCGAGGCGGAAGTGGACGGCGAGCGGCTCTCGCAGCAGGACATCCTCGCGTTCTGCTTCCTCCTCATCCTCGCTGGCAACGAAACCACCCGGAACGCCATCTCGGGTGGCCTCAAGGCCCTTTGCGAGAACCCGGATCAGAAGGCGAAGCTCCTCGCCGACATGGCCCTCATCGATTCGGCGGTCGAAGAGATTTGCCGCTGGGTTTCGCCGCTCCACCACATGTCGCGCACCTGCGTGCAGGACACGGAAATCGGCGGCCAGCCGATCAAGGCCGGCGACAAGGTGCTCATGTGGTACCTCTCGGCCAATCGCGACGAGGAGATCTTCACCGACCCCTACACCTTCGACATCACCCGCACGCCGAACGACCACCTGGCGTTCGGCATTGGCGAGCACTTCTGCCTCGGGGCCGGTTTCGCCCGGAAGGAACTGAAGGTGATGTTCCAGGAGCTGTTCCGCCGCTTCCCGGACATCGAACTCGACGGCGAAGGCGAACGGCTCCGCTCGAACTTCATCAACGGGATCAAGCACCTGCCGGTGAGGTTCACGCCGGAGGCCTGAGCCTCGTCCCACGACGCATCTTTCGCGCCCCGCGGTCCAGCAGGATCGCGGGGCGTTGCGCTTCCCGGCGGCAGGTGTCGCGTTCGGTGCTATCGTCGCTTGAAGTGAAGTGGCTCAGCATCGCGGCCGCCGGTCTCGCCCTCGCAGCCTGCGCGAGCAGCGCCTCACCAGCAGCGCCTGGCGGCACGCCCGAACCCGCAACAACCACCACGCGAGCGACGCAAACCCCCACGCCAGCGTTGCCCGCAGAGATCCACTGCGACTGGGCGACGGTCCTCAGCGTGACCGATGGCGACACCATCCGCGTGGACTTCGACGCAGGCGCGGCGAACCAGCCGGTGCGCTACATCGGGATCAATGCGCCGGAGACGGTGGCGCCGGGCGTGCCCGTGCAGTCGTTCGGGCCCGAAGCATCACGCGAGAACGCACGGCTACTGGCCGGCAGGCGGGTTTGCCTCGAACGGGACGTCTCCGAACACGACCGCTACAACCGTCTGCTCCGGTACGCCTGGCTCCCCGACGGCACGATGGTCAACGAGGCGCTCGTCCTTGCTGGCCTGGCGACGGTCGACACGTTTCCGCCGGACGTGAAGTACGTGGAGCGCTTCATCGCCGCGCAGCACGCCGCGCGCGAAGCCGGCCGGGGGATGTGGGCGCCGTAGGTTTCGAATCGCTAGCGCGCTGCAACCGGGACATCGGCGTGGAGCGACTTCAGCACCTGGTGCGTCGGGACAAGAACGCCAACGCCAGGCTCCACTCCTTCGAGGGAGCGGAGCAGGGGGCCCACGAGTTCGCGAAGGTCATCGCGGCCCACCTGGACGAGCACATGGTGCGCGCCCTCGCGGAACCATGCCGAGTGCGAGTGTTCGAGCATGCCGTGGAGCAGTCCTTCCAGGCACCCTCGCCCGAGGGTGGCCAGCGCCGAGGCCGCCAGCCAGCGGACGCCCGGCACTTCGTCCATGAGGGCGTTGACCAGCGCCGGGATAGCGCGCTCATCGCGGACGATGGTGAGCGCCTTGGCCGCTTCCCAGCGGGCGTGCATGTTCCCGTGTTCGAGCCGCTCAATAAGCCCCGGGACCGCAACGTACCCCGCGATCACGAGGGCGACGCGGGCGTTGTGGCGTACCGTTCCTTCCTCGTCGCCCAACTTCGCGAGCAGTCCTTCGAGTCGTTCGGTGGCCTGTTCAGGGGTCTCCGTAACTGTCGTCATGGCAGCACCTCCTGTATCCACCTTACACCCGCCGGGAAGCGCCGAGCGGGGTTTCTCCAGGGGCCGAAAGCGGCAAGGTAAAGACCGGGTCGACGGCAGACGAGTAGACTTCGTGGCCATGGAAAGCGAACCAAAACCGGCCACTCCCGCCCGCCCGAAGAACGTCGTTGTCATCCTGCTCGACAGCCTGAACCGGCACATGCTCGGCAGCTACGGCGGCAAGGAGTTCGCGACGCCGAACCTGGATGCCTTCGCCGCGGGGGCGCTGCGTTTCGAGAAGCACTACGCCGGTTCGCTTCCCTGCATGCCCGCCCGCCACGACATCCTCTGCGGGGCGCTCGACTTCCTCTGGCGGCCATGGGGATCGATCGAAGTGTGGGAGGACGCGATCACCTACCACCTCCACCGCGCCGGGGTGACCTCTCAGCTCATCTCCGACCACCCGCACCTCTTCGAACTCGGCGGCGAGAACTACCACACCGACTTCAGCGCCTGGGACTACCAGCGCGGCCACGAGGGCGACCTCTGGAAGACGCGCCCGGACCCGACGTGGCTTGGGGCGCCCGCCTTCGGCCGCGGCTGGATGCCGTACGACAACTCTCGCGGCTACTTCCGCAGCGAAGAGGACTTCCCCGGGCCGAAGACCATGGCCGCCGCCGCCCGTTGGGTCGATGACAA